>JAAZAI010000559.1 GCA_012514445.1 Lentisphaerota bacterium | reverse complement strand
CGCTGGAGGCGATCCGGATCCTTTTCAAGTACCTTCCCGACAGCTACAACAACGGCTCGCAGGATATGAAGGCGCGCGAGAAGGTTCACTACGCGGCAACGATGTCCGGCATGGCCTTCGCCAACGCGTTCCTCGGCATCTGCCACTCCATGGCGCACAAGCTCGGCGCACGCTTCGACCTGCCGCACGGCCTCGCCAATGCCCTGCTGATCACGGAGGTCATCCGCTACAACGCGACGGACAACCCGATCAAACAGACCGCCTTTCCGCAGTACTCCTACCCGACTGCCAAGAGCCGCTACGCCCGCGTGGCGGACTACCTGCAGCTCGGAGGCGTCACGGAGGACGAGAAGGTCGAACGCCTTGTCGAGGCCGTCGAGGCCCTCAAGACGAAGCTCGACATCCCGAAATCCATCCGCGACTCCGGCGTGCCCGAGGCCGCCTTCCACGACGCCCTCGACACGCTGACCGAGGATGCCTTCGACGACCAGTGCACCGGCGCGAACCCGCGCTACCCGCTGATCGGGGAAATCAAGGCGCTCTACCGGAAGGCGTTTACCGGCCGATAGACTGCCGGGCAGGGTTCGGGGTTCAGGGTTCAGGGAATATTTCCGCCTGAACCCTGACACCCCGACCCCTGCTTTCTGACTTTTACCAGAGTTCCGCAAGAGACTCCCTCGCTCCAGCATTCCCGTATTCCAGCATTCCACCATTCCAGTCTTCCACCATCCACTTTACCGGCATGTCCACACCCACCTCCATCGTTCTCTGCATGGGCAGCTCCTGTTTCTCACGCGGAAATGCCCAGAACCTGCCCCGAATCCAGGCGTTTCTGCGAAGCCACGCTCTCGAGGCGTGCGTTTCCCTCAGAGGTTGCCGATGCGGTTCCGCCTGCGCCGACGGCCCCAATCTCTGGGTCGATGGCCAACGTCGCTCCAGCATGACACCGGAAGCGCTCGAACGCCTTCTTGAATCGTGGACATCCGAAGCCCGGGCGGCCGAGACTGGATCCATTCACTAACCCTCTCCTTCCCGACCCACGCCATGAACTCGCCCATCTACTCCGTCGACGCGGAATGCCGCGATTGCTACAAATGCGTTCGTCATTGCCCCGTCAAGGCGATCCGCGTGGAAAACGACCACGCCACGGTCGCGCCGGAAGGCTGCATTCTCTGCGGACGGTGCGTCGGGGTGTGCCGCCACTCGGCCAAGCGGGTGCGCGACGACCTGCCGCGCGTGCGCGCACTGCTCTGGCGGGACGCCAACGTGCAGGTCTCTCTGGCTCCCTCGTTCATCTCCGAGTTCCCCGGCATCCGCCCGGCGCAGCTCGCCAGCGCATTGAAGAAACTCGGGTTTGCGGGCGTGCATGAAACCGCCGAGGGCGCGGAGCGCGTCTCGCAAGTCGTCGCGGAGCTGCTCGACCAGGCAAACTCCGGGCTCTTCCTTTCGTCCGCCTGCCCCGTTGCCGTAGACCTCGTGGTCCGCCACCAACCAGGACTCGCCTCGATGCTGACGCCCGTGATGTCCCCCATGCTGGCCCACGCGCGAATGCTCAAGGCCCGATTCGGTCACGACGCCGCCGTGGTTTTCATCGGCCCCTGCATCGGAAAGAAGCGCGACGCCGACCGGTCGCCCGACCTGCTCCACTCGGCCCTGACGTTCGAGGAATTGCGGCGCTGGTTCGACTGCTGCGGTGTCGATCCCGCCTCGCTGGCGGACGATCCCGGCTATGCCGCTCCGGGGACGGGCGCGCGCTATCCGCTGGAAGGCGGCATGAACCAGACCATCCGCGACTTCCTGAAGCGGCGGGACATGGACGATGCGCTGGTGACCGTCAGCGGGCTCGAACGCATCGCTTCCGAACTCAAGACGCTGGAACGGCGCCGCCCCGGCCAACCGCCATTGTTTCTTGAGCTACTGGCGTGCGAGGGCGGCTGCGTCGCCGGTCCACGCGCGTCGGCCCGCAACGCGGTCGCGGCGCGGCTGGATGTCGCCGCCTATGCCCGTGGGGAACGTCCGCGCGCTCCGGCGGAGGTTGCCATCGACCAGACCTGGCATCCCGAGCCCGTGGCAGAGCCAGACTGCACAGAAGAGGAACTCTCCGACACGCTCAAGACCCTCGGCAAGACGCAGCCGGAGGACGAGCTGGATTGCGGAGGCTGCGGCTACAACAGTTGCCGCGCATTGGCTCGCGCGATCCGCAACGGCGCGGCCGAACGCCAGATGTGCGTGTCGCACATGCGCCAGCTTGCCCAGAAGAAGATGAACGCCCTGGCACGCGCGCTTCCCTACGGACTGGTCGTTGCGGATGCGCAGCTGCGAATCCTCGAGTGCAACGAGAGATTCGGCGCGATGTTCGACGAAACGCTCGCCCTGGCCTACGCCTCCAAGCCGGGACTCCAGCACGCGGACCTCACGCGCATCCTTCCGTTTCCGTCGATCTTCCGCTCGGTGCTCGACACCGGTCGGGAGATCATCCGGAAGAGCGTCAAGGTGGAGGAGCGCATCTACAGCGTCACCGTCTTCAACATCGAGCCGCACAGCGTCGTGGGTGCGCTCATCCTCGAGGTGACCGACACGGAGAAACGCCGCCAGCAACTGATCGAGAAATCGCGTTCCGTCGTCACCAACACCACCAAGACCGTCCAGGAGATCGCCTACCGCCTCGGCCAGAACTCCGCACAGTCGGAGCTGATCCTCAACTCCGTCATCGAACTCTTCGCGGCCGACGCACCCGATCCCTGCGGGCGGGAGGAGTAAGCCATGCCGTTTCTGGACATCGACACCTGCAACCGACGAAAGTTCGGCAAGACCTGTAGCGGCGACGTGTTCGTGTCGCGCCGCTCCGCAGACGGCTCGCGCGTGTGCGCCGTGCTCGCGGACGGCCTCGGCAGCGGCCTGCAGGCCAATGTCGCGGCCGCGCTGACGGGCACGATGGCTTTGGAGTACATCACGGCGGATGTCGAGATCCGGCGCGCGGCGGAAATGATCATGGACGCACTGCCGCTCTGCCCCGAACGACACATCTCGTACTCCACCTTCACCATGCTCGACGCGCAGGCCGACGGCACGGTGAGGCTGATCGAATATGGCAATCCGCCCGCGCTGCATCTGCGGGACGGCGAATCGCTCCCGGTTCCCCGGAAACCCTTCACGCTCCCTCGCTGGAACGGACGGACGCTGGCGCATGCGACGTTTGATGCGCGGCTCCATGACCGCATCGTGTTCTGCTCGGATGGAATCACACAGTCCGGCCTCGGGACTCGCCGGTTTCCATTCGGATGGGGTTCCGAGCAACTGGAGCGGCATGTGTGCCGCGAGCTGGTGGCGGACCCGGACCTGGCCTCGGGCGATCTCGCCCAGCGGCTCGTGCAGTGCGCGCTCCAGCACGACAGCGGCATCGCGGGCGATGACATCACCTGCTGCGTGCTGCACTCCCGCGAGACACGGGTTCTCCAAGTCTTGACCGGCCCTCCCTTCGAACGAGCGCGCGATGCCGAGTATGCGCGCCAAGTGCTGAATCCGGGAACACGCTCCGTCCTCTGCGGAGGCACCACCGCCGAGATTGTCGGCCGCGAGCTGGGACGCCCGTTGGCGATGTCATTGGAACACCTCGATCCCGCCATCCCGGCAACGTCGGAAATGGAAGGAGCTGCGCTGGTCTCCGAGGGCTGCATCACGCTCTCAGCCGTGGCGGATATGCTGGAGCGCGGCGAAGCCCCTGCCCGCGCAAATGGCGCAACCCGCCTGCGCGAACTTTTCCTGCACAGCGACTGCATCGTCTTCCTCGTGGGGTCTGGCGTGAATCCGGCGCATCATGACCCCAGCCTCCCGGTCGAACTCGAGATACGCCGCACACTCGTGCGCCGCCTCAAGACTCTGCTCGAAAGCAAGCACTTCAAGCAGGTCGACGTACGCTACTTCTGAAACCGACATCGTCCCAACACCCCCAACACCATGATCCATCTGCAAATCTGCCAAGGAACCACCTGCTACATCATGGGCGCAGCCCAGCTTGCATCCGCATGCCTCCAGCTCCCCGCCGACGTGCGGGACAAAGTCCGCGTCACGGGCTGCCGCTGCCTCGGACTCTGCCGCGACGGCGCGTTCGGCGATGCGCCATACGTCAAGATCGACGACGAAATTCTCGCCCGGGCGACACTGGAGTCCGTCCTCGCGGCGCTCCGCGCCAGAACGGAAGAAACCCCATGATGCTGCACAACGAATCCGATCGTGTGAAACGCGAAGTCCTGGTGCACGTCGCCCGCGCACTGTTCGCCCGCGATCTCGCGTCCCTCGACCGCATTCCGCTGGCCATGCGGCCCCGAAACCAGCGATTCTCGCGCTGCTGCATCCACAAGGACCGCGCCGCACTGCGCTACCGCGTCATGGCCGCGCTCGGATTCCGCGTCGAGGACGAAACCGACGAGCTGAAGCAGCTGGCCGCCTACGCCGCCGAAGTCTCGAAGCGGACCCGGATGCCGGAGCCCTTCATCACGGTGCTCTCCGAGGGTTGCTCGGCCTGCCTGGAACGCCAGACAACCGTCACCAACCTGTGCCGGGGATGTCTGGCCCGTCCCTGCGAAGCCAACTGCCCGAGGAAGGCCGTGCGCATCGAGAACGGACATGCCGCAATCGATCCCGAAAAATGCATCAACTGCGGCATCTGCGCGAAGGCCTGCGCGTTCCATGCCATCGTGCAGGTGCCGCTGGCCTGCGCGGACGCATGCCCCGTGGATGCCGTGGGCAAGACGGAGGATGGACGGGTCGCCATCGACCACGACAAGTGCATCCGCTGCGGCCGGTGCCAGTCCGCGTGCCCGTTCGGCGCGATCATGGCGTGCAGTCAACTGGCGGACGTCATCGCCGCCTTTCAATCGGGGCGCCGGGTCGTCGCCCTCGTGGCGCCTGCGCTGGCGGGCATCTTCCCCAATCCACCGGAGAAACTCAACGGGGCGCTACGGGATCTCGGCTTCGCGGCCGTGTACGAGGTTGCGGCGGGTGCGGACGAGACCGCCCGCCGCGAAGCCGTGGAATGGGCCGAACGCAACGAAGCCGGTGAACCCTTTCTGGCGACCTCCTGCTGCCCTGCCTGGGTGCAGACCGTGAAGCGACACCTCCCGGCTTTCGCGGCGCATCTCTCGCATACACCCTCGCCCATGCGGCTGACAGCCGAAATGGCCCGGGCCGAAGACCCAGAGGCCGTTCTCGTCTTCATCGGCCCTTGCGCTGCCAAGCGGATGGAGGCGGTGGATGCCGGACTTCCGCACCACGTCCTCACCGCCGAGGAACTCGGGGCGATGTTCATCGCACGTGAAATCGACGTAGACGCCTGTGAAGACCTGTTGCCCAGTCGACGCGGTTCGCCGCGTGGTTTCGGGTTCGCGGTCAGCGGTGGCGTGGCTTCAGCCGTCGCCGCGCAACGCCCCGAAGGACCTGCGCCCACGCTCCATGCGGTCAACGGTCTCTCCACCAAAATGATCAAGATTCTCGCTGCCTATGCGAAGACGGGCAAGGCCCCCGGGAACTTGCTGGAAGTCATGTGCTGCGAAGGCGGTTGCGTCGCCGGCCCCTGCTCGTTCGAAGACCCCGCCCGCGCCACCAGCCGCCTCCGGCAAAGGGCTGTTGATCTTCCGGGAAATCGGTCCTTGTAAGCTCATCTGCTTTATTGAAAAACAATTGGCTACAGGCCGAGGTCGGCGTCGACGACGAGCACGGCGATGTCGCTGCGGGAGGGCTTGCGGTCCAGGATGACGGTGACCCGGCAGATGCGGTCGGGGGAGTCGCAGTCGGAGCAGACCCCGGTCCTGGCGCAGGGGGTGTTCTTGTTCAGGCGGATGGTGTTGCCGGGGGCGGCGACGTCCTTGACGCGCCGGAGGGCCTCGGCGACGCCGCCTTCGACGATCTTGTTGCGTCCGGCGACGAGGACGATCCTGCCGGGGCCGAAGATGGAGGCGGCGACGCGGTTGCCCACGCCGTCGACGTTGACGATCTCGCCGGACGCGGTGACGGCGTTGACGCCGCAGATGAACACGTCGCATGTCTGCTGGCGGCGCATGACGGCGGTTTTCGCCTCGGGGGGGACGTCGGGGGCGGAGTGGTCGAGGATCTCGGCGCCGCCGGCGGCGAACCGTTCGCGGACGCCCAGTTCGGCGACGGAGAGGGAGCCGCCGAAGCCGACGGACTTCGCGCCGGCGCCGAGTTCGACGAGGGCGTCGGCGGCCTCGGCGGCGGTGGCGCAGTAGCGGGCGGCGAAGCCGTGGCGGGCGAGGGCCTCGACGGTCCGGCGGCACTTGCGTTCGGAGATCTGGGCGTGGAGGGCGGCGGTCGTTGCGTTCATGCGGCGAAGTATAGCACAGGGCCGCGAATTTTTCTAGTTGACTCTTTACGGCGAATATGGGAGACTGACCCGCTTGTTTCACCTGCATTAGAGGCGGACGGGTCTCATGGTACGGGCCTGTTCACCCGAAAGTCTCCGGACGTTGCGGTTTTCCAAAAGAGAATTGCATGGACGGGCTTTTTCGCCGACAAGGCAGTGCAACAGGCCCACATAGCTCAGTCGGTAGAGCACTTCCTTGGTAAGGAAGAGGTCAACGGTTCGATTCCGTTTGTGGGCTCCACTCCAAGAACCCGAAGACGTACCTCAACCCAAACAACAACAAAAGTCAAGGTTTGCGCAATGGCAAAAGAATCCTTTACCCGTGACAAGCCGCACGTCAACGTCGGTACCATCGGCCACGTCGACCACGGCAAGACGACACTGACCGCGGCGATCACCCGCGTCCAATCCCTCAAGGGCCTGGCGAACTACATCGCCTACGATGCCGTGGCCAAGGCCTCGGAATCCGCCGGCCGCCGCGACGCGACGAAGATCCTCACGATCGCGACCTCGCATGTCGAGTACAGCTCGGACAAGCGCCATTACGCCCACGTCGACTGCCCGGGCCACGCCGACTTCGTCAAGAACATGATCGTCGGCGCCGCCCAGATGGACGGCGCGGTGCTCGTGGTCTCGGCGGCGGACGGTCCGATGCCGCAGACGAAGGAGCACGTGCTGCTGGCCCGCCAGGTCGGCGTTCCCCGCATCGTGGTTTTCCTCAACAAGGTGGATCTGGTCGACGACCCCGAGCTGCTCGAGCTCGTCGAGATGGAGATCCGCGAGCTGCTGAGCAAGTACGAGTTCGACGG
>JAAZAI010000558.1 GCA_012514445.1 Lentisphaerota bacterium | reverse complement strand
GGGAAACCGCGAGTATCTCGAGCGCGCGCTGCTTTTCGCCGAATGGCATCTGAGCTACGCCATGATCGACGGCTGGCCCAAGTACGCGCTCTACATGCGGGACGATCTGCCGGATTTCTACGCGCAGGGCTCTTTCCAGTCCGGCACGGGGCTCTTTTACCACGACCTGTTCGTCGCCAGCGGCGACGCGCGTTACGTGGAGCGCGGCTTCCGTCCCATCGCCGTCAACTACCGCGACAACTTCGTCATGGCCGACGGCTCCCTGATCCTGGAGCGAGAGGCCTTCACCGGCCGCGCAGTCGAGATGCCGCCAGGGGTCCACATGCACGCCTACAACGACGATTTCGGCGCGGCGATGCTGCAGACGGCCGCCGACTTCTTCAAGGACGAGAGCTTTCGCGATGCCGCCCGGCGCTACGCGCTTTGGCTGGTTTCGCAGCAGGATCCCGATGGAGCCTTCGCCGGAGGCGCGGCGCCGTCAGGCGTGCCGACATCCCTCATGTATTATCATGATCTGGGCGTCCATTACCAGGACCGGACGCTTCTCGACGCCCGGCAGAGAAGTCTGAACAAGCTCCTGGAAATGCAGCATCTCGACACCGGCGATCCCCGTCTGGACGGCGGCATCCAGGGAGATCTCGACCTGCTCGGGAACCCACCGGAAATTCCGCATGCCCCGAAGAAACACGTTCACATCCGCTGCAGCAGCTATGCCCTCATGGCCCTGCTGAAGTTGGAAAGCGACTTGCAGAACGTCTGGCTTGGACGATTCAATCGGAGATGGAAGGACCCTCTCCACGCCCCGGAAGTCAAGGAGTGCCTGAAAAAACTCGGCTACCTCGACTGGCAGGAGAACGCGTGAACCTCGTTTCCGCGCGTTTTTTGCATTGTTGCACATGCATTATTGCATTGACAGGCTCTGATTCGTTTGCTAGTTTTCCCACCAGCGAAAAGGAAAGGCTTTCTGAGTGAGTTCCGTTTCCCTCAGCACGATCGCCAGACAGGCGGGCGTTTCGCCCTCCACCGTGTCCCGTGTGCTTTCAAACCACAAGGGCATTTCGGATCCGACGCGCAAGCGCGTCCTGAACGCGGCTGAAAGCAGCGGCTACCGTCCCAACGCCAAGTTGCAGCGTTTCTTTCGCGCCGTCCACGCGCGCACGCCAACCTTCTGTCTTCTCTCGGCCGCGGCCTTCCATGAGGAGGCGGCACATGGCACCGCCCCGTATGTCCGCCGCATGAACGCCTTCCAGCGGGAGGCGAGGAACCTTCACGGACACCTGCTCGTCGCGGACGCGGAAAAGGACATCCAGTCGGACGGCATCCCGCGCTGCGTCGCCGAAGGTCTGGTCGATGGCGTGATCGCGCAAGTCATCTCCCGAAAAACCATCGAAGCCACGGCGCGTCTGGTTCCGCTGGTCCTCTTCAACCAAGAGGCCCGACTGCCGAAGATCGACGTGGTGCTGCCGGACATCGATCGCTCGGCCGCGGCGCAACTCGATCTGCTCCGAGAGCGGGGGCACCGCCAGATCGCCTGTTTCAGGGTGCGCCCCGGCCTGTGGCAGGACGAACGTTTCTGGCGGGCGTACGAGCGCTGGCATCGTGAAAACAATCTGCCTCTGCAGCCTGAATTTCTGGCGCCCATCGCTTTCGGCATGCACGAGGAGTCCCAGGCGATTCAGGCATTTCTCGATCGCGTCCTGTCACTTCCCGAGCCCCCCTCCGCCATCCTGACGTATGACAGCTACGCAACGGAGCTTGCGTCGCAACTGGCGCGGCGCGGACTGCAGATCCCCCGGGACGTCAGCCTGATCGGCTTCGACGACTGGCAGATCTCGCTTCCCGGTGGAATCGGACTGACGTCGTTCCGTCAGGATTTCGAACGCATGGCCCATACGGCCGTCGCCATGCTGATGGAGCGGATCGACCGCCCCGATCTGCCCGCGCGCCTCGTCGAGTGCGAAGGCGCGCTCGTCAACCGTGATTCTGTCGAAAACATATAAGGAAATTCCGAATGATCAAAAATAGGCAAAAAGCCGGGCTCGAAGCCGCGATTATCTGTACTGTGGTCTGGACTGCGCGCGCGGCGACGATCCTTCCCCTGGGCGGGCTGCAGGACGTTCCGAATCCGGGAATGGTCGC
>JAAZAI010000557.1 GCA_012514445.1 Lentisphaerota bacterium | reverse complement strand
GACGCGGATTCGCAGCGGCTCGTTTTCGTCCGGCAGCGCGGCTTCGAGTCCACCCTCGAGAACGACATGCCGGTGCGCTTCGTGCCGATGCTTCCATGAATGAAGTAACGCCGAGGCGTCGGGCGCGTATCTAGGGTTGAAAGGAACGAAACCGGCGGGAACAAGGCGGTTGACAATCGCGGGGGGCTGTCATACTCTTCCCTCCATGAAGCGGCTGATCCGCTTCGCGGTTCCGTTGACCTCGGAAAGAGTCCGCCCAATGTCGCAAGGAGGCATGACACGATGAAACGAAACGTCACGAAGGCCGCCGCGCTGCTGCTGTCCGCGGCTGCCCTGCTCGGGCCCGGCGAATCCGCCGCCCGCATCAAGCTCATCACGATGCCGCTGCGGGAGCGCGTCGAAATCCAGCTCGACCACCCCGACGTCACCCTCGTCGAAGAGGAACGCGTGGTGCCCCTCGTCAAGACCGTCGATGCGGAGGAGCCCAACCAGGTGGACTTCTCCTGGGCCAACACGGCCATCGACCCGGAGACGATCGTCTTCCGGGTGATCGGACCGGCGCAAGGCGACGCCAACGCGGGCATGGACGTCAAGGTGCTCTCGGTCAGCTATCCGCCGAACGAGCAGGCGCTCGTCTGGCAGGTCGCGGCCAGCCAGAGCGGCGCCGCACGTGTGCGCATCAGCTACATCCTCGGGAACCTCTCGAAGAGCTTCAACTACCGGGCCGTGGCGGCGAACGACGAGAAGACGCTGACGCTCAGCCACTACATGCGGCTGCAAAACGCCGCGAACGAGGAGTTTCTGTCGAATTTCGACGCCGACAAGGGCGCGAACCTCTGGGCGGGGTGGGGGCGCAACTTCACGCGTCCGGTGGGGATCAACGAGACGAAGGAGATGCTCGTCGCGAAGTTCGCCGGGGTGCCGGTCCGCAAGACCTACACCTGCGACCCTGCCGCGTTCGACTATCTCGACCGGGCGAAGAACAAGCTGCGCGTGCCGATGCACTACGTGCTCAAGAACGACAAGGCCAACGGCCTCGGCGCCGGTCCGCTGCCCTACGGCAAGGTACGCCTCTTCATCGAGCCGAAGGATCCGAAGGACCTCGCGATGTCCACCACCTTCCTCGGCGAGGACTGGGGCAAGTTTACGCCGCTCGACGACGAGATGAAGCTCTACCTCGGCGTCGCGCAGGACGTCGTGGTCGTCCGCACGATCGACAAGGTGGACCGCCACCGCGTCGCCGGCGACCTCTACGACTACACCGTGGTCGTCAAGTACGAGATCGAGAACTTCAAGGACCAGCCTGTGACGCTCGACGTCCAGGAGAACCTGCCGCACGTCCGCCGCGAGATCCCCGGCTATGCCGAGCGCGGGCGCGACGCCCAGTGGGAGATCCTGCCCGAGACGAATCTCGAAGGCGGTCCGGACCAGGAGAAGACCACGGTCGAGGACGTCCTCTTCCACGTCTCGCTCCCCGCCCGCGCCAAGGACGGCAAGGCGGAGAAGCTGGTGCGCAAGCTCCACGTCAAATTCCGCAACGAATGGTGAAGCGGGAAACTGGAAACTTGAAACTTGAAATTTGAAACTCGAAATTCGAAACTGGAAAGTGGAAACTCGGATGTTTTCAGGGAGATGAGAGACATGAAACCGATTTTGACCGCCTGTGCCATCACGCTGGCCCTCGCCCTCGCGGCGCCGGTCGCCGCCGCCCGCAACGTGGACCTCTCCACCGTGCCGCGGCGCGACACCGTCCAGCTCACGATCTACAACAGCGAGGACCTGACGCTCGTGCGCGAGATGCGAACGCTGACGTTCAAGAAGGGTCTCAACGGCCTCCAGTTTTCGTGGGCGAACACGCTCATCGACCCGTCGTCGGTCGAACTGCGCTTCCTCACCGGCGCCGACAAGCTCGATCTGCTCGACACCACGTTCCCGCACGACAAGCCGCAGCAGCTTTCGTGGAACGTGATGAGCGAGTTCGACGGCGACGCGAAGGTGGAGATCACCTACTTCACCAGCGGCATCACCTGGAGCGCGGATTACGTGCTCGTCAGCGACGCCGCGGAGAGGAGCCTCGCCTTCGAGGGATTCGTGCGCGTGACGAACAACAGCGGCGAGGAATACGAGGACGCGCAGGTGCGCCTCGTCGTCGGGACGATCAACCTCGTCGAGAAGATCGCCCAGCTCGCGCAGGTGCGCATGGAGGACGTCGCCGCGCTCGGCGGCGAACGGCGCAACGAGCTGCGGCGATCGGTGGCGAAGGCCGCGATGTCCAGACCGAGAATGCCCGCCCCGATGGCGGCGGCAGACGGCGTGATGATGGAGGCCGCCGCCGCGATGCCGGAGGAGAAGCAGATCGTCAAGGAGGGGCTCTCGGAGTACTTCATCTTCAGCATCCCCGGCACCGAGACGATCCCCGACGGCTGGTCGAAGCGTTTGCGCGCGATCGAGGCGGCGGAGGTGCCGTTCGCGGTGCAGTACCGCTACCGGCCGATGGAGTACGGCGAGCGGCTCGTCCGGCTCTACACGTTCAAGAACGACGCGGCGTGCAAGCTCGGCGGCGCGCCGCTGCCGGACGGCATGATCCGCGTCTTCCGCGACAACGGCCGCGACGGGCTCTCCTATCTGGCCCAGATGCCCACGAAGTACATCGCGATCGGCGACAAGGTGGAGGTGAACCTGGGCGAGGATCCCGAGGTGATCTTCGAGCTGGTCAAGCTGCGCGCCGCCCGCGACAACATCTGGATGCAGCTTCGCGGCATGGACGTCTTCCGCAGGGTGGGGGAGCCGGGGGTGGAAATCGACGTCAACAGCGCCGTCGCGGGCTGGGACGATCGCGAAGTCTATGCGCAGCGGATCCGCAACTACACGGCGAAACCGATCGAGGTCGAGGTGCGCCGTGGATTTCCCGGCCATGTCGTGTTCCGCAGCGCGCTTCCCGGCGTGAAGCTCCACGACTTCCAGACCGTGCAGTTCACGGCGACGGTCGCCGCGGGCGAGAAGGCCGACTGCCTCTACGAGCTGATCCGCCACCAGGGCCGCAATTCCAAGCAAAGCAACGTCACCCTCGCCGAGGCGAAGGTGGCGCTGTAGGAACCGTTTCCGGTTTCGCAGTTTTTTCTGCGGAAAGAATGGTGCACCCGAAAGGAGTCGAACCTTCAAGCCATTGCTGGCACAAGAACCTGAATCTTGCGTGTCTGCCAATTTCACCACGGGTGCAGGAAATTGAAACGGGGTGAATACTCTCATAACGCGGGGGAGAAGTCAACCGCATTTTCAGGGCCGATGACATGAACGTGATCGAGACGCAGCGTCTCTGCATCCGCGAAACGGCGGCGGACAATGTCACAGGAGAGGGGCTCGGTCGTTGCATCCTGCTTTTGAAGTCCGACGGCGAGAGGATCGGACGCTGCTGGTTGTCCTGGCGGAACCACCAAGGACGTCGCCGTCTCGAGGTCAGCTGTCTTCTGAGGCGCGAGCATCGGCGCAAAGGCTACGCTACGGAAGCCGTCCAGGGGTGTCTGCGCTTCGCGTTTGAAACGCTGGGGGTTGCGGAGGTCTTCGCGACGATCCCCGGCACCCATGTCGCCGCCATGAACGTCGCCATCCGCTGCGGAATGACCATCCGAGGGCTCGAGAATGGAAATGACCCGGACCTGGATTCGCCACGGTATGTGTTTGCGGCGCGGAATCCGAACGCCGCCTGCGGGGGCGAGGCCTCTGCCGGGACGTCCTCCGCCGGAGAGTCGGCTGTCCAAGCGTCCGCCGCCGCCGGGGTGGCGACCGAAGCCGAGGAGAGGACGAAGAAGTGCGGGACGTCCGGCGGCATCGACAAATTCAGCCCTCCCGACGCGAAGATTGCGCTGTTCCTGTCGTTGTTCGAAGGGCGTCCGGACGTCTATGCGTTGCGTCGCCATTCGCGGCGGTTCGATAGCGCCTACTATATGCCGGCCTGTCGCAACGAGTACAGGCCCGGGTTTTGCGGAAAGCCGAAGCAGAAGTGCGGCACGTGCAGGAACCGAGACTTCATGCCGTTTGACGCCGAGGCGGTGCGCGCCCATCTGACGAACGCCGATGAAAACGGGAACGGGATCCTCGGCGTCTATCCGCTGCTGGCGGACGAAACGTGCCGTTTTCTGGCGATGGACTTCGATGGGGAGGGCTGGCGGGCGGACGTCACCGCATTGCGCGCCGTGTGCGAGGCCGCTGCGATCTCCTGCGCCGTGGAGCGTTCTCGCTCGGGGAGAGGCGCACATGCATGGTTCTTCTTCGAACGGCCGATTCCGGCTGCGCAGGCACGCCGGCTGGGCTCGTTGCTGATCACCCAGGCGATGGCAAGGCGCCACGAGATCCGTTTCTCGTCCTACGACCGCATGTTCCCCAACCAGGACACGATGCCCAAGGGGGGCTTCGGGAATCTGATCGCGCTGCCGTTGCAAGGCGCCGCGCGAAAGAAGGGCAACAGCGTTTTTGTCGATGCCGATTTCGAGCCGCATCCCGATCCCTGGGCGTTTCTCGCCAGCGTCGAGCGGCTGTCGCCCGAGCGCGTGGCCTCCCTGTCGAAGGCGCTCGACACCGAGGGCGAACTGGGACCGATGGAGGCCGCGCCGGACGAAGCTGCGGACGCCCCTTGGCTGGCGTGGCGTCCGCCGCCGCATTTGGATCGCGGCGATTTTCCAGAGACGCTCCGCTGCGTCGAAGGCAACATGCTGTTCGTTCAAAAACGCGGACTCAGCCAGCGTGCGATGAATCGCATCAGGCGCCTTGCCGCGTTTCCCAATCCGGGATTTCACGCGAAGCAGCGCATGCGGATGTCCACCTTTGGCATTCCGCGGATCATCTGCGCGGCCGAAGAGACCGAACAGTGGATCGCCCTGCCGCGCGGATTGCGTCCGGCGCTGGAGACCCTTGCCGACGGCGCCAGGGTCACGACGTCGTTCGAGGACCAGCGTGAAACGGGGCGTCCTCTGGCGATCCGCTTCAATGGCGAGCTGCGCATGGACCAAGTTTTTGCCGTCGACGCGCTCGAATCGGAGGACGGCGGCGTGATGGCGGCGGCCACCGCGTTTGGGAAGACGGTCGCCGCGATCGCGCTGATCGCGCGAATCGGGCGCTCCGCATTGATTCTGGTGCATACGCAGGCGTTGCTGTCGCAATGGAAGTTGGCGCTGGCCCGCTTCCTGGTCGCTGCGGAGAGCGGCGCTTCCGTCGAAGTCGGCCAGCTTGGCGGCGGCGTCAACTCGCTCAACGGCCGCCTCGACGTCGCGACCGTGCAAAGTCTGGGAAACGAGGATTTCGCGCATGCCGGGGGCGTTCGCGGATATGGCGTGGTCGTCGTCGACGAATGCCACCATGTCCCGGCGCTGACGATCGCCCAGGCGCTGTCCACGATGGACGCGCGGCGCATCTATGGACTCACCGCCACTCCGATCCGCAAGGACGGCTTGCAGCCGCTGATCTTCATGCATTGCGGGCCGGTCCGGTACCGTGCGGACGCCCGAGATCTGGTGGCGCAGGGGACCGTCCGGCTGATTTTGCCCCGGGTCACGCGTTTCAAGAAGCCTCTGACGGTCGACGACGAGGCCTGGTCGCTCGCGCAAATCTACCACGACATGGTCGAGGACGAAGAGCGCAACCGGCTGATCGTCGCGGATGCGATGAAGGCGCTGGGGGAGGGGCGTTCGCCGCTGATCCTCACGCAGCGCACCGAGCATGTCCGGATTCTGGCCGGGATGCTGCGCATGGGCGCGGAGGCGAAGGTGATCGAACTTGTCGGCAGCGAGACGGCGAAGACGAAGCGGGGAAGCGCCGCCGAACTCGCGGCCGTGCCTGATGACGCGCCGATGGTCGTCGTCGCGACGGGGCAGTACATCGGCGAAGGTTTCGATCTGCCGCGGCTGGACACGCTGCTGCTCGCGATGCCGGTGTCGTGGCGCGGGCTGGTCGCGCAATATGCGGGACGCCTGCACCGCGAACATGCGGGCAAACGGGACGCGACGATCTACGATTACGTGGACGTTCACGTCGGGGTTCTGGAGCGGATGTACGAGCGGCGGCTGAAGGCCTATTCGCAGATAGGCTATTGCACGGCGCCGGCGGACGGGGAGGTCACGGGAGGCAACGTGATCTATGACACGGGTACGTTTGCCGGGGCGATGCGGCAGGATTTCCAATGCGCCCGGGAGAGCATTCTGATCGTCAGCCCGTTCATCCGCAGGCGGCGTGCGGATGCCGTTCTCGAGTGGCTCAAGCCGGTGGTGTCGCGTGGGGTGTCCGTCCAGATCGTGACCCGTCCGCCGGGCAGCTATCGTCCGGAGGTCGTCGGCGCGATCGCGGATTGCGTCGCGCAGTTGCGAAAAGCGGGGATCGCCGTGACCGAACGCTCGGCCATTCACCAGAAATTCGTCCTGATCGACCGACGACTGGTCTGGTACGGTAGCTTGAACCTGCTCAGCTACGGCGCCTCGGAGGAGAGCCTGATGCGACTCAGCTCGCGCGAAGTCGCGAGCGAACTCGAAACCTCCATCCTGCCGTCCGGCCGAAAGGGCTGATGGGCCCTCGTCGTTGACATGTCGCTGTGCGTCACCGAACCTCGGGCGTCTTGGTGGTTGAAGCCGTGTTGGGCTACCTTTTCAGTCTACCCCTACGCTCACAGTTCCGGAACTGTGAGCGTGTGGATGAGGGGGCAAGGAGCCTCTCTTGTCCAAATCATAATCGTAATCATAATCGTAATCGTAATCGCCCGCAGGGGCGCGCAGGCCCTGCGCGCCGCCGGGCAACCCGTCGTAGCCGGGTTGGTACCTCCGCACGGAACGCCGTGGGAGCCCGTCGCGCCTCGCTTCGCAAGACTGTTCAGCCTTCAAGACGCCAAACAGTCGACGGCGGCGGCCAAGGGCCTGGCCGCCCTGCCTCATACGCATTCGGGCCGCGTCAGGCCTCCCTTTCAGTCTTAACCCCGACGCTCACAGTTCCGGAACTGTGAGCGTGTGGATGAGGGGACAGGGATCCTCTCTTGTCCCAATCGTAATCTTGATCGTAATCGTAATCGTAATCGCCCGGAGGGCGCGCAGGCCCTGCGCGCCGCCGGGCAACCCGTCGTAGCCGGGTTGGTACCTCCGCACGGAACGCCGTGGGAGCCTGCCGCGCCTCGCTTCGCAAGACTGTTCAGCTTTCCAGACGCCAAACAGTTGACGGCGGCCAAGGGCCTGGCCACCCTCATACGCATTCGGGCGCGTGCGCGGCGGCAAGGGATTGCCGCACTCCACCGCCGTGCATGTCGACATGCCAACGCTGCTATTTTCAACTTGGTGATCGAGCCGTGTCAGGCCGCCTTTTCAGTCTACGCCCCAACGCTCACAGTTCCGGAACTGTGAGCGTTTGGATGATGGTGCAGGGAGCCTCTCATGTAATATCGAAAGTCGATTCGATATTACAACAATCGGCAACACGATCCCACGACACTGCCGTCCCTTCCTGTTTTCCTGCTTTCCTGATTACCCATCCTCTGCCCCAGCGCCCCACTTCGCTTCACGCCGGGCTGACTGGGGGGATTACGATTATGATTATGATTGGGTCGTGGAAAAATCAGAGTGTCCCTGCCAATTCCCGGAGACTATGAGACTGACCGAATATCATCTTCTCCCTTGCGGCTCGAATGTCTTTGTGCCAAAATTGCATCGAATTGCAGGAGCGTTGTTCACAACGCTCGCCTGTCGTCGCAACCGCAGGGAGGAAGTCATGAACGTCGCAGTGAAACGCGCCTACGTGGCCGCGGCCAAGTCTGATGGCTGTCGGATCCTCGTCGATCGCCTCTGGCCGAGGGGATTGTCCAAGGCCGATGCCCAAATCGACCTCTGGCTCAAGGACGTCGCGCCGTCCACGGGATTACGCAAGTGGTTCGGCCATGATCCGGAGAAGTGGTCCGAGTTCCAAAAGCGCTATCTGGCCGAATTGAAGGGCAATCCCGCATGGTCAGAGCTTCAGGCGATCGCACGTCAGCGCGACATCACGCTGGTGTTCGCCGCCAAGGACGAGAACCACAATGAAGCGGTTGTGCTCCAGCAGATTCTTGTTGTTGCCCGTAGGGGCTTTTGCTAGGATTCAAGCGTGTTTGAAGACTGTGCAACAACGACATGCAGGAGGTGCCATATGGACGACGAATTCAAAATCGACATGGACGAAACAAAATCCGGCGACGAAAAGCCGGAGGCCCCGGTGGGCGCTTTCGGAATCGCGGACACTTTCAAGCGGAGTCTTCTGGTGGACCCCATGACTTTCGTCCCCGTCGTGCTGGCGGTGCTGCTCTGGATGGTGACGGCGTGGATCCCCTTCATCAACATCGGGACGACGATCGCGCTCTTCACGCTGCCGGTCTGGCTGGCGGACGGACGCAAGATCTCGCCGATCGAAATCTTCCTCGCCGAGCATCGCGCGAAACTTGAGAGCTTTCTGCTGCTCTCCGCGGTCTTCACGGCGGTTTCGCTCGCGGCCTGGGGCCTGTTCTCGGGCATGGGCGTCGCGCCGCGTTTCTGCGGCACGATGTCCCGCTGCTCCGCGTTCTGGTTCCAGATGCGACTTCTCCTCGCCATGGCGGCCGCGCTCACTCCGCTTGCGATGGTCGGGACGGCGTGGTCGATGGCGTATTTCCTGCTCCTTGAAAAGGGTCTGGGGCCGCTGGAGGCGATTCAGGCCAGCGCCGAGCTCACTCGCGGCAGCCGGCTGAAGATCCTTGTGGTCTTCGGTCTACCGGTCGCGCTGGGCATCGTCCTCTGCATGATCTTCAGCTTCGTCCCTTACGTGCGCTGGATTCTCATGCTGGCGACGCTGCTCGCGATGGTCAGTGTGCTCGCCAAGCTGGCGGGAACCGTCTACGGCGCGCTGCGGGCGGGGACGACGCCGGCGGCCTAGCCGAGCGCGCATGAAACAGACGCCCGAACCCGGTTCGAGTCTGCTGGCGCATGCCGGCGACGCGATCGACTTCACATTGCACGTGGACGGCGCACGGCGCGGTCGCGCAATCCTGCGCACCTCGCTCGGCGGCGCCCGAGTCCGACGCCGCGAGATCGTCGATTCCGCGGACGCGGGACGCCCCGCGCTGGCGCTGGAATGGCGCGACGTGCCGATGGAGGAGGTCGAGCCGGGCGTGCATCGCGCGCGGATCCCGCTCGCGGAGGTCGGCGCGTTTCGCGCCAAGGCGTGCTTCTTCCCGGCAGACGGCGGCAAGCCTCAATGGCCGCAGGGGGGCGACGTGCGCATCAAGACGGCGCCAGCCTGGACGTGCAGGGGCGCTTCGGTCTACACGGCGTTCGTCCGCCAGTTCGGCGCGTCCTGCGGTGAGGCGCGCTCGCCCAAACCGCCCTTCGACGTGACCGCAATGGATCGCGCCGGCTGGACGGCGATTCCGCCCGAGGGCACCTTCCGAAACCTGGTCCAGCGGCTCGACACGATCTTCGGCGACGCGCGCTTCCGCATCCTCCAGCTTCTCCCCATCCACCCGGTGCCGACGACCTTCGCCCGGATGGGGCGCTACGGGTCGCCCTTCGCGGGCACGGACTTCCTCGCCGTCAACCCGGCCCTGGCCGAGTTCGACGCCGCCGCGACGCCGCTCGACCAGTTCCGCGAACTCGTCGACGCCGTCCACGCGCGCGGCGGCCGGCTCTTCATGGACCTGCCCGCCAATCACACGGGCTGGGCGTCGACTCTCCAGATCCACCACCCCGAGTGGTTCCGGCGCGGCAGCCTCGGGCGCTTCGTCTCGCCCGGCGCGTGGGGCACGGTGTGGGAGGACCTAGTCGAGCTGGACTACGCGAACGCGGGCCTGCGCGGTTTCATGGCGGGGGTTTTTGAATTCTGGTGCCGCCAGGGCGTGGACGGCTTTCGCTGCGACGCCGGCTACATGGTGCCCGGCGAGGTCTGGCGCTACATCGTGGCCCGCGTGCGTGAGCAGTTCCCGGACACGGTGTTCCTGCTCGAAGGGCTCGGCGGCAAGCTCACCGTCACCCGGACGCTCCTCGCCGAAGAAGGTCTCGACTGGGCCTATTCCGAAATCTTC
>JAAZAI010000556.1 GCA_012514445.1 Lentisphaerota bacterium | reverse complement strand
GCCGACGCCGCGGACGTTGCGGGACTGCAGGGCGGTGTCGAAGACGCCGGGAACGGCCTGCAATTCCCCGTAGGCAAGCGTTTGGGGCGCCACCGCGTCGTTGTCGACATCGCCGAGCCAGCAGAAGTCCCAGATGCCGTCAAGACGGTGGCAAGTTCGTGTCGGATGGAGTGGGTAGGTATCGGAGGACATCGTCATTCCCTGTTGTTGTTCGAATTGGTGGAGAACGAACAACAGCCTAACCCAGCGCGACGGCGATGACAAGACGAATCATCAAGCATGCCGACGAGGATGTGAAACGATCTTGTCACAGGTCATGGAATTCGATACAGTAGGCCCGCAAAGGAAAACAAAAGGCCTGCGCCATCGGGGCGTAAACAGAAAAGAAGGACAACCAGAACATGAACTACGACTATTTGCATCCACGGGATGAAATCGCCCTCACGATTTCCCGGATCTACCGCAACAAGATGACCACCATGTCGGGGGGCAACCTGTCGATCCTCGACGAGAACGGCGACATGTGGATCACTCCCGCCGGCATCGACAAGGGCACTCTGACTCCCGCCGACATCGTCTGCGTCCGACACGACGGCACCGTCGAAGGCCGCCATCGGCCTTCTTCCGAATATCCCTTCCATCGCGCCATCTACGACGTGCGGCCTGACTTGACCGCCGTCGTCCATGCGCATCCGATGGCGCTCGTCGCGTTCTCCATCGCCAAGCGCGTGCCCAACACGCGGATCATCCCGCAGACCTACCGCTGGAACGGCAAGGTCGCCTTCGCGCCCTACGGCGTGCCCGGCAGCGACGATCTCGGCAGCAAGATCGCCGAGAAGTTCGCGGCCGGCTACGATAGCGTCATGCTGGAGAGCCACGGCGTCTGCTGCGGCGGCCGCACGCTGCAGGATGCCTTCCAGCGCTTCGAGACGCTGGAGCTCTGCGCGCGCACCGAGATCAAGGCTTCGCAGCTCGGCACGCCGCAGTTCCTCACGGAGGAGCAGCTCCAGCTCGAAAGCCGCAGCGACCTGCGCCTCGCGACTTTCGAGCATGGGCCCGAGAACATGACGGTTGCCGAAAAGAACCTGCGCAACCAGGTCTGCGCCTTCATCGGCCGCGGCTACCGCCAGGGCCTCTTCACCGGCGCCACGGGCACCATCTCCGCGCGTCTGGACGCGAATTCGTTTCTCATCACGCCGCATCCGCTGGACCGCTTCAGCGTGCTGCCCGAGGAGCTCGTCCTCGTCCGCAACGGCCGCTGCGAAGCGGGCAAGACGCCAAGCTACGCGGCGCTGGCCCACCGGACGATCTACGAGGCGCATCCGGATGTCGGTTCCGTGGTCAACGCGAATGCGTCGAACTGCCTGGCCTTCAGCGTCTGCAACAAGGCGATCGACACGCGGACGCTGCCGGAGAGCTACATCCTGCTGCGCGAGGTATCGCTGCTGCCGTTCGAGACGACCTTCAGCAACATGGCGAAGATGGCCTCGACCCTGTCGCTGCGCCATCCCGCAGCCGTGCTCGCCAACAATGGCGTGCTCGTGGTCGGTTCCGACGTCGTGTCGGTCTTCGACAAGCTCGAAGTGCTCGACAGCACGGCCGAGGCGATCCTGGGCAGCCTGCCGATCGGCGGCTACGTCCCGATCGGCAAGGACGCCATCGACGACATCGTCAAGGCGTTCAAGCTGCCCCGGTAGCAATCGGGGAGGGCGTCATGGCTACGCCATTGAGCCTCAAGTCCACGATCCAGG
>JAAZAI010000555.1 GCA_012514445.1 Lentisphaerota bacterium | reverse complement strand
GGGGGCCGCGACGCCGAAGGGGCGCTCGCCTCGCCGGAGGATTTCGCCCCGATCGTCGCCGGACTTCCGGCACCCGGTCCGGCCCTCGTGGCGGAGTACCACGCCTACCAAGCGCGCGGTTTCGCGCCGGACGCGACCTACCCGCTGATCGAGGCGCGCTTGCAGGAGACCGAATCGGCTCGCCAGACGTTCGCCGCCATCCTCGGCGCCTCCGATGGACTCGATCCCTCCGCCGGCTCCGTGGCCTACAACGCTGTCGCCGGCCGCAGCGCCGAAATCACGCTGCTGGGCTGCTACTCGGCCGCGGCGGCGCTCCGGCAGGAGACGAACGCCGCTCCCGCCGCGATTCGCTTCTCCCTGCTCGACCAGGCGCTCAAGCTGACGCGCGGCGCCGGACTGCTCGGCCGCGCCGCCGCCCTCAACAACGCCATGCTCGTCGTGCGGGAGGACATCATGTCGCCTCCCGCCTGGCCGGACCGCGAAGCCTGCGCGGCGCATGTCGCGCGCATCCGGGCGCTGGAGGCCAACCTCGGCGAACTCGACGACGCCCTGCGCGCCGACTGGGTCTCGATCCGTCTGTCGATCGCCGCGATGTACGCGCAGATGGCGCAGACGAACGCGCCATCCGCTCCGCCCGGGCGCCGGCTTTCCGGCAAGAGCGCCTTTTTCGTCAACCTCCTCGGCGGCAGCGAAGCCGGCACGCGGGCGAATCTGGACGCCTTGCTCTCGCGGCTCGTGCAAAACGCCGCCGCGCCCTACGCGCAGAACGGGTTGAGCGCCGGGCTTCCCGTGTGGTGCCGCGGTACGTCGCGCCCGCCCTGGACGCGCGACCCCATCGGCTCGGCCGTCGCCTCGGCGTATCTGAAGAACGCCGCGCTCGGCCATGCCGCCGGTCCCGGCCTGCTGCTGGAACTGCGCGCCGCGCGCACCGTGGCCGCGCTGCAGTGGCAGCGCCAGTCCGCCGGCGCCTATCCGGAATCGCTCGACGCGCTTCTCGCTACGGGGCTGCTGGAGGAAGCGGACGTGCTCGATCCCTTTTCGCCGGGCGGCGCCGCGCGTCTGAGCTACCGGCGCGATGGCGATGGCTGGCGCCTACACAGCGTGGGCCTCGACCAGGAGGACGGCGGCGGGCTCGTGGACGCGTATCGCACGACCGATGCCAAGACGCGGAGCGCCGCCGATTTCGTCTTCATCTCGCGCGAGCGGGAAGTCCGGCTCGCCTCCTATGCCGCGGCGCAGCCGCCAGCCGCGCCCGCGGCGTCCGGGAAAGGAAATTAGCCATGGCCTCCATCGTCATCGACACCGGCAACACCTCGACCAGCATCGGACGCTGGGAGGGCGGCCGCGTCTCCTGCATCACCGCGCTCAACGGCGGCATCAAGGACCCCGTCGCCGTCGAGCAGGCGCTGATCGCCGCCGGCGCCGCGACCGCGGACTCCGCGATCCTCGCCTCCGTCGTGCCGGCGCTCAACCCCACGTGGAGCTGGATGATGCGGCGCGTCTTCGGCATCGAGCTGGAGATCCTCTCCTGCCGGACGCCGCTCCCGATCGGCATCGACTATCCCCAGCCCTGCCAGATCGGCGCCGACCGTCTGGCGGACGCCGCGGGCGCGGTCGCGCGACACGGCGCGCCCGTGATGGTGGCCGATTTCGGGACGGCGCTGACCTTCGACGTCGTCGACAAGGCGGGCAACTACATCGGCGGCGTCATCGCGCCGGGGCTGCCGCTGATGACCGGCTACCTCCACGAGAAGACGGCCCAGCTCCCGCGCGTGGATCTCGGCGGCGACATGCCCGTCCGCGGCGATTCGACCGAGAACGCGATGAAGCTCGGCGCAAAGCTCGGCCACCGCGGCATGGTGCGCGAGATCGCCGACTACATCCGCCAGTTCACCGGTACGGACACCGTGCTTTGCGCCACGGGCGGCTATGCCGCGTGGGCGCTCGAAGGGCTCGGCATCCCCTGCAGCATCGAACCCGATCTGACGCTCTTCGGCCTCGGGACGATTCACGACTACGGCCGGACATCCGTTTTGTCGCATGGGAGGGGGCTTTGAAAAAGAAGGCAATGACTAAAACGCTCCGGTCGATCTCCTTGTTCTCCGGTGCCGGGGGTATGGATATCGGAGTCCGCCAAGCGGGATTTGAAATCGAAGCCTGCGTCGAGATGGATCGATACGCATGCGAAACGCTCCGTGCCAACATCGCAGCCGATGGCTCTCGCACTCGCGTTTTCGAGGCGGACATTCGCACGGTTGACCCTGAGAATCTTGCCACTCAGATCAACATCAATCCCGGCGAGCTGGAGCTGCTCTTCGGTGGTCCTCCATGCCAGTCTTTTTCGCTGGCCGGGAAGCAACTGGCATTGGCGGACGACCGAGGGCCGTTGTTGTTCGAGATCATTCGGTTCGCGCAATATTTTGCGCCGCGGGTGATCCTCCTGGAACAAGTGAAAGGCTTGCTTTCAGCAAAGGACGCCAACGGAAGGAAAGGTGGCGTTTTCGAGGAATTCGTCGATCGCCTGGAGGAGATTGGATATGTTCCCAAGTGGCGCGTCGTCCTGGCTGCCGACTACGGTGTCTCCCAGATGCGCGAACGGCTTTTCGTGGTGGCCACAAGGGGGCGGAATGGATTTGAGTTTCCCGCTCCTTCCCATGCATCACCGGAAGAAGTCAACGGCCTTTTCCCTTTGCCTCCCTACAAAACGGTTGGCGAAGCAATCTCCGGCTTGGGAACCCCGGACAGGAAAATCAAGGGAACTACGTTCCATGATCGGCTCGACAGCCATGTGGATGTCACGCCCGACCGTGATCGGGAGCGCATCGCGCAAGTTCCCGAAGGCTCGTATCTCGCCGCTCAGACGATGCTTGGCGACGACTTGATCTGCGGCCTTTCCCCAAAGGATACAACCAAGTACCTCCGCATGCATAGAAAACGTCCGGCGAACACGCTGCGTTGCGGGGAGATTTTCTTTCATCCCGTTGAGGATCGCTATCTGACGCCTCGTGAATACATGCGGATACATGGCTATCCAGACGACTACCGTCTCAAAGGCCCCATTCGTTCGCGAACCGGTTCGGTGAAAAATTTGGATCAGCACCGGCAAGTCTCCAATTCGGTTCCACCGCCGCTTGCATGCGCGATGGCCACGCAAATCAAGGACTACATCAATGAGTAAGATCTTCGAGCTGTTCGGGTACCCGCTCGACAACTGGACGGAAGAAGCCAGGAGCAACTGCTCAAGGGCGAATTGTCCTTTCATGGATGCCGAATGCGATGGGGGCGGGAACCGCTATCTCTCAAAGATCGAGCTTGCGAAACACGCCAGTTTGAAGCCCTTCTTCCCTGGAAAACGCATTGTCCAGTCCGGTGTTTGTTCATTGCGCCCGTCCCCGCTGGAGCAGCCTTGGCTTGTTTGTCCTCGGCGCTTGTTTGCATGCAGGCCTGGTCAAGCGCGGTATCAAAAGGCTGTGCTTGACAAATTGCTTGAGTTGTCGGGTTCAAGTCCGTCGGATGCGCTTCGCATCTGGTCGGAGGTCAAGATCAGGGCCAAGACAACCACTGAAGACGATGACGCCAAAGTTTTCGACTATACGTTCGACTATGTCATCGCAGGGAAACGACGTCTTCTGGCCAAAGAAGCCAGCGAGCTGCTCGGCGAGGCCGAAGCCGTGATTGTGCGAAAGGCAAAGGAAAACCGCTATACCTGTGCACGTCGCGGAAAAGAGACTTGGATAGAGGACTTTCCTGGAGACCCCGTGGTGATCGTCGAGGTGATGACTTCAAGCACGAGCGGCGGGAACGAGAAGAAACGGACGCAGATTGCGATGGCTGTCGAAGACGCCGTGATAAACGGCATGCAGCACGAAGGGCCGGACATCAACTACCGCCAAGTGTGGGCGCGCATGGTCAGCCAGCTTTTCGTCAAATCGCAGATCGGGATGGCCTGGGGAGGCAAGACCATCTGGGTGCTTCAAGACGTCCTGGCCGATTACATCTCCAAGACGACTGCCTTGGATTTGAACAAGTTCTTGTCCAATCATGTCGATGAGGTCAACATGCTTGCCTTTGGGTATGGGGAGAAAGCATTTCCCGACAAACGCACGGATGGCGTGATCGAGCTTGAAGACGCAAAGTTCTTTTCGGGGCCGATCTCGACTGGAGATGGCGGAACCTCCGGATTTATCAACATTGTCAAGTTGGGCGCCCCTCCACCCAAGGAGGTTCTCTGGCGG
>JAAZAI010000554.1 GCA_012514445.1 Lentisphaerota bacterium | reverse complement strand
CTGCGCGAATACTGGAATTCGGTCCGCGCCGACGTCGCGGCCCTCGTCAACTCCGGCGCGCCCCTGCCTCTGCTGGGCTGGGGCGCGCAGCGCCGTCTCGACGAGGTGCTCCGCCGCACGATCCCCGAGCTCGCCGCGCGCAGCCGCAAAGACGTCCAGAAGGGCGGATGACGCCGTGATCCTCGCCCTCGAACGCTCCACCGCGCGCGGCGGCGCCGCCCTGCTGGCCGAGGACGGCGCGCTCGTCGCCGCCGTCGAAGATCCGCGCGGATTCCAGGGCGACGCCTACGCGCTCGTCGATGCCGTGCTCGCCCAGGCCGGCGCGCCGCTTGCCGACATCACGCGCTACGCCGTCGGCACCGGCCCAGGCTCGTTCTCCGGCGTCCGCTCCGCCATCGCCGTGCTCGCCGGTCTCGCCCTGCCCGCCGGCGGCCGCCTCGAAGGCGTCAGCAGCGCCGCCGCCGTCAACGCCGTCTTCCGCGCCGGACATCCCGATGTTTCGACTGTCGCCGTCGTCGGCGACGCGCGCCGCGGACGCCTGTGGATCGCGGTGTACGGGGACGGCGCCGCGCCCGTCCATGCCGCCGGGGACTTCATCGTCGTCCCCCACGCGGCGGTGGCGGAGTCCCTGCCCTCCCACGCGGCCGTTGTCACGCCGGATCTCGACCGGCTTCAATCGCTGCTCGCCGCCGCGTTCCCGCCGGAACGCGTCTTCGGCGTCGCGCCCACGGCCGAGGCCGTCGCGCGCCTCGCCCTCGCCGGCTCTGCCGGCCCGCCGCTGCCCATCTACCTCCATCCCGCCGTCGCGCCGCCCCCCTCCCAAGATTAGGGGTCAGACCTAGCTCGCATCGCCGGATCCGCGAGAACGGCGAACGGGCGGCTATCGACGGGGCCGCGCGGCGAGGCGGGTGGCGGCCTCGCGCAGGAGCTTCTCGGTGGTGTCCCAGTCAATGCAGGGATCGGTGACCGACATCCCGGGGCGAAGCTTGCTCTTGTCTTCGGGGATGGGCTGGCTTCCCCACTCGAGGAAGCTCTCCAGCATGAAGCCGCGAATCGAGCGGTTCCCGTTTTCGATCTGCGACAGGAGGTCGCGAAGGACGAGCCCCTGGCGCTCGGGCTTCTTGCGGGAATTCGCGTGGCTGCAATCGACCACGATCGCGGAGGGAAGACCCGCCGCCGCCAGCGCGTCCTCGCACTCGGCGATGCTGGCCGAATCGTAGTTGGCCCGGGCGCCGCCGCGAAGCACGATATGCGAATGGGGGTTGCCGGCGGTGGCGAAGATCGCCGGAAGACCCTCGGCCGTGACGCCGAGGAAGTGGTGTTCGCCGGCGGCCGTCTTGATGCCGTTGATCGCCGCCTCCAGCGAGCCGTCCGTGGCGTTCTTGAACCCCACCGGCGTCGAAATGCCGCTCGCGATTTCGCGGTGCGTCTGCGATTCGGCCGTGCGCGCGCCGATTGCGGACCAGGCGAAGAGATCGCCCAGGTACTGCGGCGTGAGCGTGTCGAGCACTTCGGTGGCGGCGGCGAGGCCCCTCTCCGCGAGGCGAAGCAGGAAGGCTCGCGCCATCCTCAGGCCGTCCTCCATCTTGAACGTGTCGTCGAGATAAGGATCGTTGATCAAGCCCTTCCAGCCCAGGATGGAGCGGGGCTTCTCGAAATACACGCGCATGACGATGCACAGCGTCTCGTCGAGTTCCTTCGCCAGGCGGTGCAGCCGCGCTGCATAGTCCTCGGCGGCCGCGAGATTGTGCAGGGAGCAGGGGCCGACGATCGCGAGTTGGCGCGGGTCCTTGCCTTCGAGAATCGCGGCGATCGTCCGACGCGCCGCGCTCACGGTCCTCACCGCCTTCGGCGTGAGCGGCAGTTCCTGATGCAGCGCGTCGGGGGTCGCGAGCACCACGACCGATTTGATGTTGACGTTCTCGATCTTGGGGTGCGTTCCGGCGGAGGACTTTGGATGCTGGACGGTTTTCTTCTTCATGCGATGGACCTCGATTTGGAGGGGTTGACTTATACTCGCAGCGCGCGGTCCAGTCAATAGCAAACAGATTCAGGCCGTAATCGGTCTCAGAGGTTCGGCAACTGTCAGGTGCCAATCATCTTCTGGGGCCAGGCCCCTGAAAGAGTCGCCTCGTTCACGTTGAGATGTCCGGGAGATATCATCCGGGCTCTTCGTTCTCGGGTCTGCACTCGACCCTCCCAGGGGGCGGTGCGACGGGACGTCGACGGGAGTTGCGGCTGGCAACGGGGGCGGCCGTCGAACCGCGCACGACGAGTTCCGTGCGACAGCGGACTTCGCACCCCTGCAGGATCTCCCGCGTCCGCGAGCCGGACGTGACGCGCAGCAGCAGGTCCGCCGCACACGCGCCGAGTTGGACCATCGGCACGCGGACCGTCGTGAGAGGCGGATCGGTCAACGAGGCGGCCTCGATGTCGTCGATCCCCACGACGCTAAGCGCGCCGGGGATCGGGATGCCGGCGATCCGCGCGGCCTCGAACACGCCGATCGCGTAGTGGTCGCAGGCGCAGAGAAACGCGGTCGGCCGGCGAGCATCGCGGAGAATGGGCTGGAGCCCTTCCGCGATCTCCCGCATGTGCGTGGATGCCTGATAGTGCCAGAGGGGGTTGACCGGACAACCCGCCGCCGCCATTCCGCCAAGGTATGTGTTGTAGCGTTCGCGGAAGCTCGGATTGTCAGGGCTGCCCACGAAGCCGATCCGCCGGTGCCCCAGGCCGATCAGGTGGTCCAGCGCCTGCTTCGTAGCGCCGATGTTGTCGATCGCCACGACGGGCAGGTCGGCGATGCCGAGGATGTCGACGAGCACGACCGGTCTGCCGCAGACGGCCGCGAACTCCGCCACCTGCGGATCCGGAAGGCCCATGACGAGGATGCCGCAGAGCTTCGAGGCGCGGATCTCCTCGAGCAGCGCGGGGGCGAGGAGGTTGCCGCACTCGCGCTGGATCGTCTTGATCCCGCTGGCCGCGAGCACGGAGACGATCCCGTTGACCACGTGCCGGTAGAAATCCATCGCCAGCCGGAAGCGCGGGGAGAAGAAGAGGTTCGTCGCGCTTTCGGCGAGGGGTCCCACGGAGAGCGTGTTGGCCGAGACGACGAGCGGTTCCATTTCGCCGGGGCGGTAAACGATGATCTGGACGGCGCCCGTCCGCCCCAGCGCTCCGCGGGGCCGCCCCCGCCGGGGCGTGGAGAGCTTCTCGGCCGGCCCGCCG
>JAAZAI010000553.1 GCA_012514445.1 Lentisphaerota bacterium | reverse complement strand
TTACGCCTTCGGCAACCAGCGCGCCGCGCACCTCGCGGGCACACGGCCGCTGCTCGTCTTCTGGACCACGTCCGAGCAGCCCGAGCCTCTCGATCCCAGGCTGCTGGAAGCCTTGGCGGGAAAGATCATCGAGGACTGGGAGGGGCGCCAGGCCGCGGCGGCGGAGGGCTTCGTCCTGAAGAGCCAGGTGCTGCATTCCGCCGATCTTCCCGAGGCGCCGGCCGACTGGCCTCGCGCCAGCGGCGTCTTCTCCCCACGTGCGGACGCGCGGCCGATCCAGCACACCGTCGAAGGCGTCTTCGGCACGCGGCCGATCCTCTCCGGATCGGGCACAATCGCCGCGAACGCGACGTGGAACGACGCGGGCATCCGCCTGCAACGCCTCGATGGCGGTGCGGGCGACCCGGCGATGCGGGTGCGCTTCGCCGTGGCGGTGCTGACGAACGCCGTCCAGCTCCTCGTCGAGACAACGGATGCGCGCCATCACCAGCCCGCCGTCGGTGCCGCGATGTGGCAGGGTGACTCGATCGAGTTCGCCTTCGATTTCGAAGGACGCGGCGCCACCCAGAACCGGCTGGAGTTCATCGCGGGCCTGACGGCATTCGGCCCCGAGCTGTTCAAGACGGCGAACGCCGATGTCTCGGGCGACCTGCCGATCGCGTGGACGCCGCCGGGACGCGCCGTGCGCGGCGGCCGCGTGGTGGTGGGTGTCGATGCAAAGGCGGGCGTCATGCGCTACGCGGTGGAGATCCCCGCGGGCGAATGCTACCCGTACGCGCCCTCGTCGGAGCGGCCGCTGCGCTTCGCGCTTGTCGTCAACGAGAACGACGGCGAGACCCGCTCCGCGGTGGCGACCTGGGGCGGCGGCGTGTTCCCCGCCAAGGACGCTGCGCTCTACGGCGACTTGAAGCCGGCCGCGCCGCAGGATCGCGGAGAGCGCGGAGGAGGGGAATAACAACGCGGAGACGCGGAGGGCGCGGAGGTGGGGAATGACAACGCTGAGACGGCAGGTAAGCAACGGGTGTGCAGACAGGAGGCGGATAATGGAGAAACTGGCATGGCGAATCACGTTAATCACCGCGCTTTATGTCATTCCTGCGAGTGGTGGTGTAATGGACACAAACAGTGTGCTTGAGCAAATGGGAGGCGAACTCGCCTCCCAGGCTGTCCCGACTGGAAAGGTTCTGGTCGTCGAACATGTTGACAACTCATCATTGTTCGGCAGAAAGAGAAAAGAGATGAGCGTTCAGCACGACACAATCCGCATACGTAGTTTTCTGCAGGAGAAGCCTGTCGATCGGGCGCAGAGGCCAACAACCATCGTCGCCACGGTTGTAAATGTTGGCGATGTTGACGCCGAGTTGCGACCCCGGCTTGTTCTTCCCAAAGGCGTGCAGTTGATTGGGCCCGCCATGGACTCGCCCGTGCGCATCGGAAGCCGTGCGGAGAAGCTTCTCGCCTGGCAGATTGAAGCGACTGAAGCCATGCAATGCGAGTTTCTCCTGCAGATTGACGCGGGAGCCGAGACCGTGGCGAGCGCATCGCTGTCGATGCAGTTCCTGCCGCCAGTCAATATCTCGAAGCAACGATACATTCCCGAGCCTGCGCCGGTCTCGACGCCGATTCTCATTGGAGCGCATCATTGCCCGCTGTGGGAAGCGGACAAGCCGCGGATGTGGGACAATGTGCTCAAGCACCCCGAACGGACGCCGGCCCTGGGCTTCTACTCGCAGGAGAACCCGGAGGTCTCTGACTGGGAAACGAAATGGGCGGTCGAGCATGGCATATCCTTTTTCATCTACTGCTGGTACCGGACGAGCCAGGGGGGGCGGTCGAGATGCAGTTCAGCAGCGCCATTCACGATGCCCTGTTCAAATCAAAGTTCGTCGACAAGACGAAGTTCACCATCATGTGGGAGAACCAAAGGCGGGGCAAGTCTGGCGTCGCGGACGAGGCCGACCTCATGGAGAACCTCCTCCCATTCTGGATCGACAACTACTTCACGCATCCCAGCTACCTGAAGATCGACAACAAGCCGGTGCTGTATGTCTACCGCCCGCAGTTCCTTGTTCAGGACCTGGGCGGGATCGAGAACGTGGCCAAGGCGTTCAATCTCATGCGGGCGGCGTGCCGGGAAAAGGGATTTGACGGGCTCCATATTCTTGGCGAGTACCGCGGGCTTGACCCGAATCACCTTGAGCTCATGAAACAACTGGGGCTCGACTACACCTTTGCCTATTGCTGGAACCTGCCAAACAACCCGACGCCGGAGCAAGCCATCCAAGCACAGATGGACAATATCAACAAAACGCAGCAACTGGGTGTCCTCCCGCAGGTCGTCACGGTCTCGCAGGCGTGGAGCGGATGGAAAGACGAAGGTTCAATCTGGAAGATTCCGCCGTCTGACTTCGAGACCCTCTTGCGCAAGGCCAAGGATTTCATTTCCACACTTCCCGCCGACGAACTGGGCGGCAAGATGCTGCTGCTGGACAACTGGAACGAGTGGGGAGAAGGTCATTATCTTGCGCCGTATCGGGAGTACGGCTTCGGCTACCTGGACGCGGTGCGGACGGTCTTTGCCGAGGACAGCGGACCTCACGTCGACCTGATCCCGGAAGACATCGGCTTTGGGCCCTACGATGCCGCCTACAAAGCCCATCGGCAACAGGAGCAGCAGTCGCGAAATGAGGCCGCGCAGGAACTCAAATAGAGTACTGCGAGTCCTGGATTTTGACGCGCAAGTCGTGCGATCCATCGCCATCGGCGGTCGATCCGCCTGCGCGGTCGGATTTGCGAGAAAAGGTGTCGATGTGAAGACTTTCTCGGTCCAGCGGTTTAGGTATGATAATTTGCAGTTCAAGTGCAAATTTACGTAGACTCTTTCCCGTCAACACGGCCAAGGACTGGATTTCGATTCTGGAGACGAGCTACATCCTCCGCCGACTCCCGCCCTGGTTCGCCAATGTGAACAAGCAGCTTTCGAAGACGCCCAAGCTCTTCTTCCTCGACACCGGCCTCGTCTGCTGTCTGCTGGGCATCTCGACGCCGTCGCACTTGACCTCCCATCCGCTCCGGGGTGCCATCTTCGAGACGTTCGTCGTCAACGAGATGTGGAAGCGCCAGGCCAACGCCTGCCAGCCCGACGCCCTGTACCACTACCGCGACGGCGCGAAGAACGAAGTCGATGTCGTCGAGGCGACAGGAGAAGGTCTTCGCCTCACCGAGATCAAGAGCGGTGCGACTGTCGCCACGGACTGGACGCGCACCATTGAGCGCGTGTCCTCATTCCTTCCGGACGTCAAGGCGAGCCGCGTCGTCTTCGGCGGCCAGGGTTCTTCGACCCGCCATGGAACGACCGTCGTTTCCTGGCGGAATTTCAGCCCGTGAATTCTGCCGTGGAACTCCCGCTTAGCCCCCATGCTTAGGACGCGCGTCCTTAGCCCCCCCCCCGGCATCCTACGATCAAGCAATGCTCCTGAAAAAAAACACGCAAATCCCGGAAGAACCAAAATCAGAAGCCATGTTCCTTTCCTGACTCACACCCCAATGGGAGGGGGGAAACAAGGGGTTGACCGGCGCAGAAATAACTGCTATAGTTATTTTAGTTCTACAGAGAATTGGATGTTGAAATCAAATGAACGAAGCAATCTATCAGCGTTTTCAGGAAATCTGCCGTCAGCAGAGATGGAAGTGCACGGCCCAGCGGCTCGCGGTTTTTGCGTACGTCCACGACAACGACGACCACCCGGACGTCGACGACGTGTGGCGCGAGGTCAAGGGCACGCTGCCTTCCGTGACGCGCGAGAGCATCTACCGCATCCTCAACGAATTCACCGACCACGGCCTGCTCCGGCGCCTGGATCACGTCACCAGCGCCCGCTACGACTGCCAGGTCGGGCCGCACGGCCACTTCCTCTGCACCCGGTGCGGACAAATACAGGACTTCCCCCTGCCGGAACCCGTCACCGTTCCCAGGGGCGCCATCTCCGGAGACGTCGAACATCTGGAACTCAGGCTGACGGGCATCTGCAAACGATGCCGGAAACCCCAAACCAAAACCCGTAAACCCAAACCTGCAATCCAGGAGAAAGAAGAACCATGAAGACACGCTCCATCACGAAGCTCAACCTCCAGTACGCGCACCGCTTCCTCAACTACGAGGGCGAAGCCCAGTACCTCCACGGCCACACCGGCGGCCTGACGATCGAAGTCGAAGGCGACGTCGACGCCCGAACGGGCTTCGTATACCCCTGCAACAGCGTCAAGCGCATCGCGTGGGACTACTTGAAGAGCTTCGACCACGCCCTCATCCTGCAGAAGGAAGACCCCCTCCTCCCCGGCGTCCTCGACGCCTACGTCAAGCAGGGCATCCGCGACGGCGCGCCCACGAACACGATGCTCGGCCTTCCCTTCGACACCGACTTGGCGAAGACCTACCCCGAGTGCCGCCTCGTCGTCGTCAAGAAGGTCGCCACCTGCGAGAACCTCCTCGAGGTCTTCCACTCGTTGCTCAAGGACAAGCTGAACATCAAGAAGATGACCTTCACCTCCGGCGACAACGCCGCGTCGATGGAGTTCTAGGTCTAGACGGAGCCCCCCCCTCCTCGAAGCCGCCCGGCGCGCCGGGCGGCTTTTTACTTGCATTCTATGTGCGGATGACTTAAAGTCACGTGCATATCAATTCAGGGAGGCACGATGTCTGGAACAAGCACCAATTTGACCATTCGCATGGACAGCGCTCTCAAGCAAGAGGCGGACGCGTTGTTTTCCGACCTTGGCATGAACATGTCCACGGCGTTCAACGTCTTCGTGCGCCAGGCGATCCGTGTGCAGGGGCTGCCGTTTGAGGTCACTCGCGAAGTTCCCGGCGACGAGACGCTTGAGGCCATGCGCGAGGCAGAACGCATCGCCCGAGATCCGAAGGTCAAAGGCTTCAAGGACATGAAGGGTCTCTTGAAAGACTTGAACGCATGACCTACGAAGTCAGCGACAACGTCCTCGTCCTGACCTTGACCCGAACTGGAACCCATAGCGATCTCTTCAAATGAAGCGTCAGCGCGTCGGCGAACTGGAGTTGTCGTCGTTCTGCCTGAGCGCGACCGCGTTCGGCGCGGGGCTGCGCGGCGACGCCATGTTCCGGCTCTACGATGATTTCCGCGAGGCGGGAGGCGACTTCTTCGACACGGCCCACTGCTATTGTTTCTGGCTTGAGGACGGCGCGGGTTCGAGCGAGCGCGCGCTCGGCGAATGCCTGCGTCGCAACGGCGATGGCGGGAAGGTCTTCATCGGAACGAAGGGCGGCCATCCGGCGGTGCCGCCGAAATACCCGCGCCCAGACGCCTTTCTGGCGCCGGAAGTCCTCGCGTCCGACATTCAGGAGAGCCAGGATCGACTGGGCGTCGAGCGGATCGACCTCTATTTTCTGCACCGCGACGACCCGCGCGTGCCCGTGTCGGAAATCCTTTCGGTCTTGAATGCCGAGGCCGATCGGGGGCGCATCCGCTGCCTCGGCGCGAGCAACTGGTCGACCCGCCGCATCGAGGAAGCCAATGTCTACGCGGCGCGTCACGGCCTGCGCGGTTTCGTGGCCTCCCAGCCCCAATGGAGCCTGGCGCTCCCGAATGCTTCGGGCGACCCGACGATGAAGTCCGTCACGCCCGAAGACGAGGCTTGGCACGCGCGGCACCAGTTGCCCGTGGTCGCCTATTCGCCGACGGCTTGCGGCTACTTCGCCAGCGAGGATCCCTCCGCGTGCCGGGCTTTCGACAGTCCGGCCAGTCGCGCGCGCCACCATCGTGCGCATCAGTTGGCGGCCGAGATCGGCGCGACGCCCAACCAGATCGCCCTTGCGTGGCTGATGTCGCAGCCGTTCCCGGTGATTCCGATCCTCGGCGCGACAAAGCGCGGCCATCTGGCCGACGCCCTGGGCGCCGCCTCCGTGCAACTGTCCACGGCACAAAGGATCTGGCTCCGCGACGGCTAGCCAGACCCCGTTTCTCTGCGTCACTCCTCGCCGAGGCGGCGGACGCGGAGGTGCTTCGCGCCTTCCACGCGGAAATCCGAACGTCCGTCCCCGGGATAGCCGAGATGATGCACCAATGGGTCACTGCGCGCGAAGACGGTAGAAGGCGCCACCGGCGGGCATCGGTTCCGACCACGTGTTCGTCGTCGCCGGTACGTCGGCGCGCGGGACGGCGTCGTCCGCGACCGTCCAGTCGCCTGCGGCGAGATCGCTCGCGCGCTCGACGATGTACGGCGTGGCGGCGCCGGAGTCGTTGCCGAGGAAGGTCACGTTGACGGTGCCGCCGTCAAGCCGCACCGAGGTGATGCGGAAGGCGCTTTGCGGATCCGCGGGATCGGTGCCCGCGGTGAATTCCTCCCAGTCCGTGAAGCCGTCGCCGTCGAAATCGGCGTCTTCCGGCGGATTGCGCGCCATGCCCATGCCGTCGAACCAGGTCAGCGGCACGCCGTTCACCGTGTCCGGCCCGGTGTGGGCGAAGGCGCCGCGCGAGACGACGAGGTCGTCCAGCGCGCCTTCGCCCAGCAGGTCCAGTCGCGTCATGCGGCGCAGGCCCGAGCCCCCGAGGCCGGGGTTGTTCGCGCACCGGTACCAGGTGCCCGGGGAGCGCAGATCCGCCGGGGAGCGGAAGCCCGCCGTCGTCGGGCAGAGCGAACCGTTCACGCGCGGCTGGAACCAGGTCACGCCGGAGGGGTCGGCGTAGTCCATCGCCACGCTGATGCGAATCCAGTCGCCCTGCGCGTGAACCGCATCGCCCAAGGCGCTCCAGCGGTTCGTCCACGCAGAGCCGGCGCCATCCGCATGCCAGGCGAGCAGCCGGCCGTCGTCCGCGATCCTGAAGGCGGTCTGGACGGCGGGTTCCATCTCGGGCATTTCTCCGGGCATGGCCTCGAAGAGAAAGTCAACGTTCACGGACTCCCCCTCGACGCCGTCGACGCTTCGGGACATCCAGCCTCCGCGCAGGACCTGCGCGTGCGTCGCCTCCGGCACGGGCGGCCCCGGCGGAAGCGGTGCCGCCACGGCGCACGCCTGCACTACGCCATCGCCCCGCCACCCCGCCACGCCGTCCAACGTCCGGCCGGGCGCGTATTCCTCGAACGTGTCGGCGATCGGGATCTCCAGCATCGGAACTGGCGTCCAGGGCGTC
>JAAZAI010000552.1 GCA_012514445.1 Lentisphaerota bacterium | reverse complement strand
GACTTGTCCATGAGGTGCGAATCTCCGTGAGGGTCGAGGTTTAGCGGGAAAGTATACGACTTGAGAGTGACGAGTTCTCGTGTTGTTCATAGCCCATGGGGCCGAGCCTTCCACCACGAGCGGATCATCGAATCGTGCTTCCCTTGAACCGACTTGGATGATATCCCATGCCCAGAGCGCGAGTCAATCGCGGATTCTCCGTCGTCAGGCGTGCAAAGCCCTCCAGGGCCGCTCGGTCTGGAAGCGGCGATACGGGCAATGTCGAAGGGTTTTCGCCGACGCGCAAGGCGTCGGCGGCGTCACGAGGCGAGCGTCGCGCCTTCCGCGCGGCCCAGGTCGATGCGCTCGCGGATGAATTTCGCGAGGATTGACTCCCGGGCCGCGCCCGCGAGAAATTCCGGCAGCGTGTTGCGCAGGGCGAGCCCCACGACGCGCTCCGAGGGTGGCACGCCCGGGCGGCGGGTTCGCATCCAGGAGCCGTAGCCGCCCCAGACGGCGTTGGGGTCGAGCACGGCCAGGGACTGGAGCAGCCCCTGCGCCACGACGCCGAGCTGGATGTGCGCGTGGTACGCCCTGAGCTTGCGGCGGACGGCCTCGCGATAGGACGCGCTTTCGCGATGTAGATGTTGGTTGCCGGATCGCCGTGGCATGGGCTTCATGGCGGACATCCAGAAATGGTAGGCGAAGGTGCCGACCGTGTGGACGGCCTGCTTGAAGGCGACTTCGATCTTGAAGCGGATGCCGTATATCTTGATGATTGCGAGGGGATCGAGCGAGAGATCCGTGCAGAGGAGTATCTTCCTCCCCCGCGTGGGATGCTCGACGAGCACGAAGCGCACGACGATGCCGACCGGGCGCCAGAGCAAATCGAGCGCGCGGTAGAGCAGCGTGACGCCTTCCTCCCCGTAGACGGGGCTGGGCGCCTCGACGAAGTCCTCGCGCCGCTCGAAGCATTCGCGCAGGACGACTTTCTCGCCGTAGCGCCGGGGACGGCCCCGCCGCGCAGGTCCGGCCATCAACGGCAGAAGGTAGGCGACGGCGTTGAAGCGCACGCCGGCGATCAGGTGCCAGCCGGCCGCCACCAGCGGCAGGACGATCTTGGCGCAGGCGTAGTAGGCGTCCGCGACCAGGATGCCGGGTGTCGTCACCGCCAGCCCCAGCAGCATGGAGGCGAGCTTGTCGAGCTGCGTGCGCCGGGAGCGGTTGCTGAACACGACCCCTTCGTGGATGGCGCCCGCGAGCGGAAGGGCGAAGCATGTCGAGGCCGCCCGCACCGCCAGCGCCACGCACTGGCAGGAGTGCCCGAAGATGTATTCGGGCTTGGTGTTGCTCTCCGACTCCTGGTGCAGCTTCTTCACGCCGGGCATCTTGCGCCCGGACTTCGCCACCTTGATTCCGTCGGCGATGAAGACCGCGCGGCCGTCCACCGTCCACAGGTTGCGCTTCATGATCGCGAGCACGGCGCGCGTCCAGACGGCCGCGAGACGCGGGGTGTCGACCCCGCCGCTGTGGAACATGCGCAGCAGGCCGCCGTAGCAGGCGTCCAGCAGGCCCAGCGAGCGGACCAGGCTCGTCACCCCGGCCAGGTCGGGGCGGGCGCAGACGGCCGCGAGCGCCAGGGCGAACCACAGGAAGGTGCGCCGACGGCTGAAGGCGGGGCGCAGTTGCTCGGCGAGGGACCACCAGCGTGTCCAGAGGTGCATCGGTGAAACTCCTTTTGTTTTCAGGATTGACAATATAGCACACATGTGCTATATATTTTGCCCGAAAGGAGTTGCCATGTCAACGTCAATCTCGTCGATCGAAGGAAAAATCGCGCGCACCCGGCGCGCGCTTGCGGCGCTGGGGCCGATGCGCCCCGGCACCCTCAACCGCCAGTACAAGAACCCGGCCGAAAAGCAGGGGGCCTACTGGCAGATCAGCTACACGCACCAGATGCGCAGCCGCTCCGAGTACGTCCGCCCAGAGCACCTCAAGGCGATCCGCGCGGAGCTGGCGAACTTTCGCAAGTTCAGGCTGCTCACGGAGCGCTGGATCGAGCTCTCGCTGGAACTGTCGAAGGCGAAGCGCAAGCCGCCGAGCCGGGACAAGGTGTAGCCCTACGCGGCAGGCTGGCAGGCGGAGAAGACCGGAGACCTACGCGGAGCGCCCATGCACAACGGGCTATCCGCGCGGGTCGGAATGCGCTTGCGCATCGCCCCATGAATTCCCCGAGAACTCGCCACTCTCAAGATCCTAATCGTAATCTCTGTTCACCACGAGTTCATAAAGGTTTTTGACAGGATTACAAGATTGACACGATGGGCGTGTTCAGGGGTGTCGGCCTGCGCGCTTAGTCCTACACTGAGTCGGCTACGCTCAGTCTTTCACTTACTTGATTACGATTACGATTACGATTACGATTAAGATTACGATTACGATTAGGATTACGATCCTGAACGCACTTCTTCCTTCACTCCACGAACACGTAGAGATTGGGGTGGGTGGCGAGGACGGCGGAGAGGTAGGGCTTGAGGTCGCCGTAGCGCATGGCGCCGGGGGCGAAGACGAGGAGCACGGCGAGGTCGGGCTTCTTCTCCGCCAGCAGCGTGGGCAGAGCCTCCGCCGCGATGCCGGCGACTTCGGAGACCTTCAGCTCGGGGTCGATCTCGCCGTCCTTCCAGATCTCCTCGATGACGACGAGCGTCGCCTTGCCTTGTGCGTCGAAACGCAGTTCGCACGGCTGCGTGGGGCGCTGCGCGCGGTTGCGCCAGGACTCGTTCGGGACGAACGCCTTGTAGTACGGGTCGCCCGGCACCGGCGGCTCCAGGCGCACTCCGCCGTCGGCGTCGAGCATCTTCAGCACGCGGCAGGCGTCGCGGATCTGCGCCACGGGAAGTTCGGCGGCCCAAGTCGCGGCGGCGTAGACGTCGCGAGCGGCCTGCGTGGAGGCCTGCAGCGTCGCGAGCGCCTCCGCCAGCGGCGCCGGCGCCGCGCCGTCGACGGCGACGCCGTTCGTCGTGAACGCCAGCGCCACGTCGAGGACGCGCTGCGGGGAGTCGGCGGGGCGCGGCTCGGGGGCGAGGACGATCTCGACGCGCAGATCGGCGTTCGTCGGAAAGGCCGGGCCGACGACGAAATTCTCGTACACCTCGGACTGCAGCGCCAGGCGCGGGATGTCCAGCGCGGTGATCGGCTCGTTGTAGCAGGAGGCAATCGAGCCGGGGCCCGACGAGTCGCCGATGAACGCGCCGGCGGCGTCGCGGCGGTCACCCGTGTAGATGAAGCCCGTCAGTTCGACGGGCGCGCCCGTCTGCCGGTCCTTCATCAGAGAGGCCAGCGGCACGGGCGGGGCGTCGCCGATCCGGGCGGTGGCGATGACGCGTTCGCCTTTGGGCCAGAAGACGTAGCGGTCGTAGTCGACGCCGCGTCCTCGGGGCACGCCGATGAATTCGATCGCCTTGCAGACGTCGTCCGCCTTCGCGAAGGCGGTCAGCAGGGATTCGTAGCCATGCCCGCTGTTCTCGGTGATGAGGAAGAACTCCGCCACGTCGCCGGGGCCGACGCCGGTGGTGAAGGCGTCGAGCGTCACCGTGCGCGCGGCTTTGTCGGCGAGGACGCCGCGGGCGACGAAGCGCGCGGGGTCGCCGGCGTAGCGGTTGGTGTTGGCGGCGAAGCGCGCGTCGCAGGCCCGGGCGAGGGCGAGGCGCGCGGCGGAAGGCTGCTCGTCGTCCTGCGCGAGGGCGGCGGAGGCGAAGGCGGCGGCCGCGAGGGCCGCGTACATGACGATGCTTTTCATGGCGGGAATTAAACCACACTCCCGCCCGGCCTGCAAGTGGGCAAACCTGAATTGGCGACCAATTGGCGACCGAATTGACAGATCATGGATGTCGGCTGCGCATGCTTGCCGTCATCCCTGCCTACGGGGATTCGGGATCTTTCGAGGTGTGGATTGGCGGTTTTGCGAGAACCCAGTCCACGCGGGCCATGATGCCGTCCGCCAGAAAATGCGGAGTGCGCGGGGAGTCGATGCCGAAGATCGCGAGGCGCCCCCCATACTGGTAGAGCTTGTGTCTTCTGAAACGCGCCAGAATCGCGTCTCCTGTGGGCGACACGAGGGCATGCATCATCCTGTCGCGATGATCACGGATGCGCCTCAGGGTTTTCCCTTCTGAATCAAGCAACCGGCAGCCGTCTTCGTCGCTGACGAGGATCGTGCCTGCCGCGATGGCCAGCGACGGAGACTCGCCATCGGCGAAACGCGTGGTCGCGCCAGATGCGATGTCGACAACGTAAAGCGCTTCGCCGATGCCTCGGTAGCGATCAAACCCAACAAAGTACCGAAGCGGGGCGAATTTGCCAAGATCGGCTGTTTTGTAGCGTGATTCGTCATCGAACGACACGGCGATGACGCGGCGCGAATCCGGGAGCCAACAGAGGTCGCTCGCGGAGAACAGTCGTGAAGAAATCGTCGTGATGTGGCCGGATGCAACATCCAAAATCGCCAGCCTGCAGGCGGCGCTGAGACCGGAAGAAGTGATGTCATTTCCGAAAAATGGTCTTTTTGCTGAGCCTCAACAAGATGGCGACTTTCGATTCGTCGGGAGACACCGCCACGGAGACGGCGCTCGCATAGGGGATGACGTTGTCGGCATACGCATCGAGGGAGGTTTCGGCAAGCGTTTCGAAATCAGGCAGTTGGGCGACGACAAACCGGGTGTTCCCATTGTTCATGAAGGCGCAGGTGCTTCCCTCGACATCCCAGCAATACGGATCCAGATCGGGGCTGTTTGTCAGTGCCGTGTATTGCATGTCCTTAATACGGTAGCGGCAGAGTTTCTGAGCGTGTTCGTCGGACCCGATACCGTAGAACACGCCTTCGGTGCTTTCCGCCAGTGCGGGGTTGCGCCAGGTGCGCGCCTCTCTGCGATCGATGTGGTTGCCGAGAGAGATGTAGAAGGAGGCGACCCCGATCCAGAAGACGAACAACGCCGCGTAGCTGGCGAGGTTGACGTTGATGCCCAGCCCGATGGCTCGTCCCCACGAGAGGAAGGCGGGTTTGAACAGGGCATGGAGGAGTGGAATCTCCGTGACGAAGGTGATCAGGAGCAGCGGAGCGGCCCAGATACCGAGATTCCACGGGGACGCAGCGTCGCCCGCTGCGACGGCAAGCACCAAAGATCCAGCCGCGCTGGACGCGAGGTTGATGACGGCGACCCGCCACAGCGTGCCGAGGAATGGAAACGTCTTGATCCGCCACCGGAGCAAAGCGGCTTCCACCAGGATGATGACGAGGGTCGCCAACGCCGCAGGCTGCCAGGTCTCCCGGTTGAAGAAGTTGAGAATGGGGACAATCGCGTTGGCGAATGCCGCCGTCGGAGCCGCGAGCAGCATCGCGATGAGGGCGCGCCGTCTGGCGATAGTCATGGGATTTGTATCGTTGTATTGTTGAAAACCAACACGTCTGCAAGACGTCTTTGTTGTGTCATTTACCAGAAGAATAGACGCATCGCCATGGGTTGTCAACCGGGGTGTCGCGCAAATCGCCGAGCTGGCGGGGGATTTGCGGAGCGGATTCGATGGCGGCTTGCCGGGACGGCTG
>JAAZAI010000551.1 GCA_012514445.1 Lentisphaerota bacterium | reverse complement strand
GCCGACATGCGCTGCACAAGCATATTCCGATTTTCCCTGTCACTTTTCTGACACACACCCGTTTGGATCAGATCCATTTCAGCGCACCCGCGGCAGGTCGTCCCACGAGGTGGTGTAGTTGGGCGTGAGCATGTCCCGGCGCATCATCCAGGGGCGCTCGATGCCGGAGGACAGGGTGAAGACCTTGCCACGGCCGAGGCGGCGGTTGATCTGGTCGACCGCCTGGTAGAGGTTGTCGCGCTTCGGGTCGGACGTCGCGCGGCGGAAGAGGTCCTGCTCGACGAGAGCCTTCGGCTCGAGCCCGAAAAACACCACGCCGGCCTTCTTGTACCGGCGTCCCTCGACGAAGAGCCCGCGCACGAAGGGGCGCAGCGCGCACAGCATGGCCGAGGTGTCGTCGGTCGGCTCCGGGAACGCGACGGTCGTCGAGGCGAAACCGCCGTCCCGCGGCACGGGGCCGTATTCCGGATAGTGCTGGAAGTAGAGGTTGATGCCGGCGGCGACCTGGCGCTCCTGGCGCAGCTTTTCGGCCGCGGCCGCCGTGTAGAAGGCCACGGCCTCCTCGAGTTCGCCGAACGCCGAGACCGGATGGCCGAAGGAGCGCGAGCAGGAGAGGCTCTGGGAGAGCGTTTCCGGGCATTCGTCCTCCACGGCCGGCACGCCGCGCAGCTCGAGCCCGGTGCGGGCGACGGTGACGCTGAAGCGCTTCTGCAGGTCGAGGGTGTCGCGCTGCGCGAGCTGGAGCGCGGTGCGCACGCCGATGCGGCCGAGCTTTTCGGCGAGGCGCGAGCCGATGCCCCAGACTTCGCCGACGGGCAGGTCGCGCAGCACGGGATCGGCCGGCGTCGGCATCACGAAGACGCCGTCGGGGCGCTTCTTGCCGATGTGGTTGGCGATCTTGGCGAGCGTCTTCGTGGGCGCGAAGCCGACGCCGCAGGGGATGCCGATCCACTGGAGGATCGTCGCGCGCATCGCGGCGCCGTGTTCGGCGTACGACTGGCCCGCCGGCAGGTTCACGACCACGAACGCCTCGTCGATGGAATACGGCATCACCTCGGGCGCGAATTGGCCGAGGATGGCGACGAGACGCCGCGACAGGTCCCCGTACAGCGCGTAGTTGCTGGATTTGAAGACGAGGCCCAGATGCGCGGCGTCGCGCTTCAACTGGAAGTACGGCGCGCCCATGGCGATGCCGAGGGCCTTCGCTTCCGGAGAGCGCGAGATCACGCAGCCGTCGTTGTTGCTGAGCACGGCGACGGGCCTGCCTTCGAGCGAGGTGTCGAAGACGCGCTCGCAGGAGACGTAGAAGTTGTTGCCGTCGACGAGGCCGATCATGGCGCGCCGCTCGCCAAGCTCGCGGCTGCCCCAGCCACGGGGGGCTGGGGCGCAAGACTCCGAGGGGGCGTGGAAGCGGGGGGCTGGGGCACAGGACTCCGAGGGGGCGCGGAAGCGGCGGGCTGGGGCGCAGGACTCCGAGGTGGCGCGGCGGCGGCGGGGTGGGGGAAGCGGTGGATGACGGCGGTGACGACGCCGAAGATGCGCAGCTCCATCTCCTCCGAGAAGACGATGGGCTTGTAGCGTCGGTTGGCGGCTTCGAGGCGGACGCCCTCGGCGTCCTTGCGAAGGAATTTGACCGTGAACTCGTTGTCCACGGAGGCGATGACGACCGCGCCGTCGCGCGCCTCGAGGCTGCGGTCCACGACGAGGATGTCGCCGGGGCGGATGCCGGCGCCGGTCATCGAATCGCCGGCGGCGCGCACGAAGAACGTCGCGGCGGGATGGGCGACGAGCAGTTCGTTGAGGTCGAGCGGCTCCTCGACGTATTGCTCGGCGGGGGAGGGGAAGCCCGCGAGGACGGTGCTCGTCACGAGCGGGGCGACGGGCGGCTTTTTCGTGCCGGGGCTCATTCGGCGCCCCTTCGCCGCGCGAGCACGACGGCGGTGCGGGCGGGCAGGTAGACATGGATGCGGTGGACCTGCTCGACGCCTTTGAGTTCGGGCAGCGCGACGTAGGTCTGGCCGTCCACGATGCGTCCCTGTCCGCCGAAGACCGGCGAGTCGGTGTTGAGCTTGAGGTCGTAGTCGCCGGGCGGGACGGTGATCGCCCAGTCGGGATACGACTGCGACCAGTGGAGGTTGATCGCGAAGAAGAGGCTGTCGCGGCTGAACACGAGGATCTTTGCGCCGTCGGAGAGATCCATGAGCCGCACGGGGCGGTGGAAGAGCCGACGGTGCCGGGCGACGAGGTGGATCAGCGCCTCGTCGAAGTCCGCGAGCCAGTGGAACTGCAGCGCGGGGTCGTCGCGGAGGCGCCATTGGCGCCGGGCGTACTGCAGCGAGAAGCCGTTGCCTTCGCGCGGGAAGTCGATCCATTCGGGGTGGCCGAACTCGTTGCCCATGAAGTTGAGGTAGCCGTGGCCCGCGGTGCCGAGCGTGGCGAGACGCGCGAGCTTGTGCAGTGCGACGGCGCGTTCGACGGCGAGGCTGCCGCTGCCCTTGTGCATGGCGTTGTAGATCGCCGGGCCGGCCATCTCGAAGAAGAGCGTCTTGCCGCCCACGAGCGCCTGGTCGTGGCATTCGAGGTAGCTGATGGTCTGCTCGTCGGCGCGTCGGTTGACGAGCTCGTGCCAGAGCCAGGGCAGGTGCCAGTCGGGGTCGGGGATGTCGCGCATGAGCTTGCCCCACGCCTCGGTGATGCCCATGGCCATGCGCATGTCGAAGCCCGCGCCGCCCTCGGCCGCGGTGGCGCCGAGCCCCGGCATGCCGCTGACGTCCTCGGCGATCGTGAGGGCGTCGGGGCGCACGGCGTGGACGACCTTGTTGGCGAGGGCGAGGTAGGTGTAGGCGTCTTCGTCGACGGTGTCGTCGAAGTACTGCGCGTAGTTCACGAAGTCGACGCCGAGGCCGTGGTGGAGGTAGAGCATGCTCGTGACGCCGTCGAAGCGGAAGCCGTCGAAGTGGAACTCGTCGAGCCAGTAGCGGCAGTTGGAGAGCAGGAAGTGCAGCGTGGGGATGCGGCCGTAGTCGAAGCAGGCGGAGTCCCATACCGAATGGCGTCCGCGCGGGCCGTCGTGGAAGTAGAGGTGGCGCGTCCCGTCGAAGCGCGCGATGCCCTCGACTTCGTTGAGCACGGCGTGGGAGTGGACGAGATCCATGATCACGGCGAGGCCCAGGCCGTGCGCGGCGTCGATCAGCGCCTTGAGCTCCTCGGGCGTGCCGAAGCGCGACGAGCAGGCGAAGAAGTTCGCGACCTGGTACCCGAACGAGCCGTAGTACGGATGCTCCATCACCGCCATGAGCTGGATCGTGTTGTAGCCGGCTTTGACGATGCGTGGCAGGGTCTTCTCGCGGAACGCCGCGTAGGTCCCGACCGTCGCCTCCTCCTGCGCCATGCCGACGTGGGCCTCGTAGATGAGCGGGTCGTGGTCGGGCACGGCGAAATCCGCATGCCGCCAGGCGTAGGGTTCGGGATCCCAGACCTGCGCCGTGAAGATCTTCGTCTCGGGGTCCTGCACCACGCGGCGGGCGTACGCGGGGATGCGCGGACCGCCGCCGCCCGGCCATTCCAGTTCGAGCCGGTAGTGCTGGCCGTGGCGGATCGCCTCCGAGGGGAGTTCGAGCGCCCAGTCGCCGCCGCCCGGGATTCGCGCGAGCCTGAACGCGTCCTCGCGCCGCCAGCCGGAGAATTCGCCCACGAGCCAGACAGCCGTGGCGTTGGGCGCCAGCTCGCGGAAGACCCACCCGCCGCCGGGGGCGCGGCGGAGCCCGTAGTATTCGTGCGCGCTGGCGAAGTCGGCGAGGCTGCCGGAGGATCCCGCGAGGCGGTGCTCCAGCTCCCGTGTGCGCTTGGCGCGCGCCTTGATTTGCGGCAGATGCGGCGAGAGATACAGATCGTCCGAGAGCGGCTTGAGGCCTTTGTCGCGTGTCATGGCGTATCCTTTCCATCGCGGGGTGCGGAATCGGCGGCGTGGTGGGGCGCGGCGGCGGCGGCTCCGAGATCTTCGAGGTGGCCGGGATGGCGGTCGCTGATCCAGGCGAGCCCCGCGTGGCCGTCGACCGGCAGGAGCCGCGTGGCGCCGTCCTCGCCGGCCCGGTGGATGTCCACGGTCCGGTTCACGCAGAGGATGTGGGAGGCGTGGGCGATCACGACACGCAGGTTGTGGGAGACGATGACGAGCGTGCGGGTCTCGTTGAGCCGCGTGAACAGCTCGTAGAGATCGCGCTCGGTGTCGGCGTCGACGTTGGCGGTCGGCTCGTCGAGCAGCAGCAGCTCGGGGTCGGCGCATAGCGCCTGGGCGATGAGCACGCGCTGGCGCTGGCCGCCCGAGAGATCGGCGAAGCGCCGCGTCTCGAGCGAGGCGAGCCCGACGGTCGCGAGGGCCGCGGCGGCGCGGTCGCGCTCGTCGCGGCGGAAGCCGCCCAGGAAGTGCGCGGCGGCGCGGCCGAGCATGACGGCTTCGATCACGGAGATGGGGAAGCCGGGATCGAAGCGGATCTGCTGCGGCACGAAGCCCACGCGGCGGCGGGCGGCGGCGGGCGGGAGGCCGAGCACCTCGATCGTGCCGTATTTGGGGCGCAGCGCGCCCAGGAGCAGGTGCAGCAGCGTGGACTTGCCGCCGCCGTTGGGGCCGATCACGGCGACCATCGCCCGGCGGGGGATCGTGAACGAGACGTTGTGCAGCACCTCCGCGTCGCCGTAGGAGAAGCAGACGTCCGAAACGGACGCCGCATGCCCCGACCCCGCCGCTGCCGTCGCGTCCATCGCCGCCGTGTCGTGTGCGCCTGTGCAAATCATGTCGGGATTATAGACCATCCCGTCCGCCCCGGCAAGCGGCGACGCATCCGCGCTTTTTGCGTGGACGCCAGACGGGGGGTGGTGCTAACATGGCCAGCATTGTTTGGACAGGGCGCGGCGCCCGCGCCGCCTTCATCGATCTCCAGCCGGGAGCGCATCAGCCATGAAACGCGATTCAAGCCACATCCGCAAGATCCTCGTCGTCTCCAACACGCATTGGGACCGGGAGTTCCGACACTCCTTCGAGAAGACCCGCCGCCATCTGCTCGACATGCTCGACACCACGCTCGACATCCTCGAGAAGGACCCCGACTACCCCTCCTTCACGATGGACGGCCACGGCATCATGGTGGACGACTATCTCGAGATGCGTCCGGAGCGCCGTCCGCTCGTGGAGAAGCTCGTCCAGAGCGGCCGCCTGATCCTCGGGCCCTACTACACGCTCGCCGAGGAGTTCAGCGTCGGCCACGAGGCGCTGGTGCGCAACATGATCTTCGGCCGCAAGACGGTCGAACAGTACGGCGGCAAGACCGGCACCGTCGCCTACACGCCTTCCTCCTGGGGCCAGACGGGGCAGCTCCCGCAGATCCTCGCCGACTTCGGCCTCAAGTACGTGATGTTCTACCGCGGCGTCAGCCACCACGAATGCGACGCCGAGTGGATCTGGGCCGCGCCCGACGGCACCCGCCTCACGGCGAGCCGTTTCGCGATCTACGCGCGCTACAACTGGTACTACCAGGTCCACCGCCCCGTGACCACCGGCCGCGTCTTCGACAAGGACTACGTGTGGGGCGAGTTCGACGAGGCGCCGTTCCGCCCCGCCGACGGCCTCTCCGGCGAGGACCTCACGTTCCAGTTGCGCGACCCCGCGCGCCTCCACCACCCCGAACGCCTCCAGGAGGCCATCGAGAACATGGTCGCCGCCGAAGGCGCGCACTTCACCACGGACGTCTTTCTCGCGATGAATGGGCACGACATCTCCGTCGCCCACCCCGACGAGTCGAAGGTGATCCGCGAGGCGCAGCGGCTCTTCAAGGGGCGATATGAGATCGCCCACGGCAGCCTCGAGGACTTCTGGGCGCTCGCCGAGCGGCAGCTCAAGAAGGCCAAGCTGCCCGTTCTCGTCGGCGAGCGGCGCAGCTACCTCAAGCAGGGCATGTGGACGTTCCTCTTCCCTGGCACGATCAGCAGCCGCACCTATCTCAAGCAGAAGGATTTCGACGCCACCTGCCGCCTCGTCTACGGCGCCGAGCCGCTCGCGTCCCTGGCGATGGCCTGTGGCGCCCCGGCCCCGGTCCGCTATCTCGAACGCGGCTGGCGGTATCTCCTCTCGAACCACACGCACGACGCCAACGGCGGCTGCGCGCCCGACGCCGTCTGCCAGGACATGGAGTACCGCTACCGCAAGGCGTCCGACATCGGCGACATCGTCGCGGACGACGCGATGGCGCACATCGCCCTGAACCTCTCGCCCAAAGGCCAGCCGACCGAGGCGATGCAGCTCGTGGTCTACAACCCGCTGCCGTTCGCGCGCGACGCGGTCGTGGCCGTCGACCTCGAGATCCCGCGCGGCTGCGCCGCCCGCGCCGCGCGCCTCGAAGGCCCCGCGGGCGACGTCCCGGCGCGCCAGGCGATCGCCGACGAGAAGTCGAGCTCGTTCGTCGACAGCATCTGGGAGGTGCCGCGCATCCTCGAATCCAACCGCGTGCGCTTCCACGCCCGCTTCGAGAAGCTCCCCGGCCTCGGCTACCGCACGTATCGCATCGTCCCGGAGACCGTCGAGCTGCGCGACAACGCCACGCTCGTCACCGGCCCCGCGAGCCTGGAGAACGAGCACCTCGCCGCCACGGTCAACGGCAACGGCACGGTCGACCTCGTCTGCAAGCGCACCGGCCGCGTCTACCGCGGCCTCAACTACCTGCGCGACCAGGGCGAGTGCGGCAATGCCTGGAAGCACGTGCCCCCAACCTTCGACCAGGTTTTCACGAGCCTCGGCGTCCCGGCCACGATCCGCGTCGTCGAAAGCGGGCCCGTCGTCTCCGCCATCGCCGCCGACTTCGTGTTCAAGGTCCCCGTGGACTACGCCGACGGCGCCCGCCGCAGCGCGCACCTCGTCGACATCCCCGTCCACGTCGAGTACCGCCTCGAGGCGGGCGCGACGGCGCTCAAGGTCAAGGTTTCGCTCGAGAACGGCGCCCGCGACCACTGGCTGCGCGTCTGCATGCCCACGGGGCTCCAGACGGACGTCTCCGTCGCCGACAGCCATTTCGACGTCGTCGAGCGTCCCATCCAGATCCCCGACAGCACGGGCTGGGTGGAGCGCGCGTTCGGCACGCATCCGCTGCGCACGTTCGCGAGCCTCTCCGATGGCGCGGACGGCCTCACGCTGATGCCCCGCGGCCTCTACGAGTACGAGGTTCTGGACGACCCGGCGCGCACGCTCGCGCTGACGCTCATCCGCGCCTGCCGCATCAAGCTGGCCGTGAGCGAGGAGAAGCAGACGGAGCTGCCCGACGAGGGCATCCAGTGCCCGGGGCGGCACGTGTTCGAATACGCCATCGCCGTCCACGCCGGCGACTGGAAGGCGGCGGGCGCGATCAACGCCGCCGCAGCCGGCTACGCGCCGGCGCGCGCCGCGCAGATCGGTCGCGGCAAGGGCGCGCTCCCGCTCGAAGGCGGCCTGCTCAGCCTCCGCAGCGCGGTGGTCCACGTCTCCGCCGTGAAGCCCGCCGAGGACGGCGCCGGCATCGTCGTGCGACTCTTCAATCCGACCGACAAGGCGCAGCCCGTCTCGCTCAAGCTTCACCCCGGCCTGCGCAAGGCGCGGCGGTGCGGCATGGACGAGACGCCCGGCAAGCCGGTGGCGATCGCGGCCGGCGTGCTCAAGGACCGCATCCCGCCGCGCAAGATCGTCAGCTACCGTCTGGGGGCGAAGGCATGATCGCGGTTCCCGGACTGGGCGACGTGGCGGTGGGGCCGGGGACTGACTTCGCGGAGGCGGAGACGGGCGGCGACGGGCGCTTTCGCGCGGGGCGCGACGGCGTCCAGCGCATCCTCGTTCCGCGCGACCGCAAGGTGGAGCTGCTCGTCTACGCGGACAAGACGCTCGTCTACATCAAATCCGCGATGGGCTATCCGGCGATCTATCCGCTCGAGCCCGCGCGGTTCGAGGCGCCGGCCGCGGCCGTGCTGATGGATCTCGACGGCACGAGCGTCCACAGCGAGAGCTTCTGGATGTGGATCATCGAGAAGACGATCGCCCGCCTCATGGGCGATGCCGCGTTCCGGCTGGAGCCCGCCGACGAGCCGCACGTGTCGGGTCATTCCGTGAGCGAGCATCTGCAGTACTGCATCCGCAAATACTGCCCGGGCCAGTCGGTCGAGACCGCGCGCGGCCACTACTACGACATCACCGGCTTCGAGATGCGCGAGATCCTGGAGGGCCGCGGCCGCGCGGATGCGTTCACGCCGGCGCCGGGGCTGAAGGATTTTCTGCTGGCGTTGAAGGCGAACGGCGTGAAGATCGGGCTTGTGACCTCCGGGTTGTACGAGAAGGCGTGGCCCGAGATCCTCTCGGCGTTCCGCCAGCTCGACCTCGGCGACCCCGCCGAATTCTACGATGCGATCATCAGCGCCGGCCACGCGCTTCGCAAGGGGCAGGCGGGGACGCTGGGCGAGCTGGAGCCCAAGCCGCATCCGTGGCTCTACGCGGAGACGGCTCGCGTCGGCCTCGGGATCCTGCCTTCGGAGCGCCACCGCGTCGTGGGCATCGAGGATTCGGGCGCGGGCGTCGTCTCGATCCGCCTGGCCGGCTTCGCCGCGATCGGCATCGGCGGCGGCAACATCGCGAAGAGCGGGATCTCGTCGCTGCTCTGGCACCAAGCCGACAACCTGTTGGATGCGCTTCCGGCTATTCTCGGTCGTTGAGGAGAGACCAAAGCTGGGCCCCTACGATGATGAAACTCTGGATCATATCCCTGTCGATCTCCGGAATGCTGGGCGGATGCAATCAAACCGAGTCGGACAAACCCTCCAGCTCCCCCTCCGCGATTGTCATGAGCCCAGCACCCGTTGAGCAGACGATGCTTTCCCCGCCGCTCGTTGCAGCAGCGCGCCATCAAGTCGGCCTGACGACAATATACGATCCAGCCTACGTGAGTCTGAAGTATCCTGGCGGCGACGTGCCTTTCGAGCGAGGCGTTTGCGCCGACGTTGTGATCCGGGCGTTGCGCGACTCCCTTGAAATGGATCTGCAGGTGCTGGTTCATGAGGATATGACCAAAGCCTTTTCGAAATACCCGACGCGTTGGGGGCTGAAGAGACCAGACCGGAATATCGACCACCGCCGGGTCCTCAATCTCGCGACCTATTTCGAACGCCAAGGCTACTCCGTGGGAGTGAGCCAGAAGCCCGAAGACTACCTGCCGGGAGACCTTGTCACCTGCACCGTCGGGGGAAACCTGCCGCACATCATGATCGTGAGCGACGCCAGGACGGCTGCGGGCGTGCCCCTTGTCATTCACAACATCGGCAGCGGAACCCGGGAAGAGAACCGGCTGTTCGATTTTCCCATCACGGGGCATTATCGGGTCAGAGCAAAGCCGAATTCGGACCCAGGAGGGAAAAGATGAATAAGAAAGTATCGCTGACGATCCTGGGGTCATGCAGCGGCACGGAGCCGATGCCCGGCCGGCACCACGCCTCATGGGCCATGGACTATGACGGCAGGCTCTACTGGTTCGATGCAGGGGAGTCATGCTCCCACACCGCGCATGTGGCGGGGATGGACTTGCCGTCTAAGGTGCTCCTGGCTTTCGACGGCATGTCGATGGCGTTGTGACAAGGCGTCACGAAGATTGTTTTTTCTTTCCGCCCGCGCGGTCGCCGAGGAAGGCGTCGAGGAATTTCATCGCGCCGTCGAGATCGCTGAATTCGCCCTCGAGCTGCCGGTCGTAGCAGGCGTCGAGGATCGTTTTGAAGCCGGGGCCGGGCGTCAGACCGCGTTCGACCAGGTGGCGGCCGAAAACGAGTGGCTTGGGCGGTTCTCGGGCGACGGCTACTTCGCGGGTGCGACGACGGAAGGTCTCGATCGCGTCGAAGGGCACTGGGTTGGGCGGGGTGGCGCGCATGTCGCATTCCATCACGAGCGACAGCAGGTCCATCCGCTCGGCCTCGACGGCGAGGCGGCGGTACGCCTTGTCCGAGGCGCCGGCCGCGACGAGCGCCATCGGCCGCATGTGGCAGGCGACAAGGCGCACGACGGCGTCGGCGAAGCCGCCGAGATTCCAGAGTCGGTCGATGAAGCGGCGGATCGGCCTTTCGCCGAGGCGCTCGTGCCCGTAGGAGGTGATGCGGCCATCTGGTTCATGCCGCGTGGTGGCGGGCTTGCCGAAGTCATGGCAGAGTACGGACACCGCCACGAGCAGGTCGTCCGCGCGGACGCCGGTGCGGACGAGCGGGAGGGCGTCGACGGCGTGGAGCGTGTGGGTCCAGACGTCGCCTTCGGGATGCCAGCGCGCGTACTGCTCGCAGTCGACGAGCGCCGCCAGTTCGGGGTAGTGGCGGAGCCAGCCGCAGTCGCGCAGGAACAGGAGCCCGAGGGAGGGCTTGCGGCCCAGGAGCAGGAGCTTCTCCCATTCGGCGGCGAGGCGCTCGCGCGGCAGGTCGTCCTGTGTCATCGCACGGCAGACCGCGACCGTTTCGGGCGCGACGGCGAAGCCGAAGCGCGCGGCGAACTGCATGGCGCGCAGCGTGCGCAGCGGATCTTCCGAGAAGTGAGGGCCGACGTGGCGCAGGACGCCGGCCTCGATGTCGGCGAGGCCGTCGAAGGGGTCGATGAGCTCGGTCGCGAGGGGGTCGAGGAGGATGGCGTTGACGGTGAAGTCGCGGCGGGCGCAGGCCTCGTGGAAGGGGAGGTCGGGCACGGCGTCGACGAGGAATCCGCGATGGCCGGGCGCGGACTTGCTTTCGCGACGCGGCAGCGAGACGTCCACCGGGACGCCGGCGAGCTTGATGACGCCGAAGCTGGCGCCGACCTTGTCGAGGCGGAACGCGGGGGCGAGAACGGCTTCGAGGCGTTCGGGCGAGAGGCCGTAGACCTCCAGGTCGAATTCGTGCGGAGCGAGGTCCAGCACGGCGTCGCGGACGCAGCCGCCGACGAGAAACGCGCGGCCGCCGGCGTCGTGGACGCGGCGGGCGACGTTCATCGCGGCATCGGCGCCAGGACCGGAGCGGAGGCAGCGTTCAAGAATGGCGGCGGCGCTTTTCATCTCGGTGTGCGCCCGGGCTGGCCGTCGCAACGGGAAAAATGGCGGAGAGGGAGGGATTTGAACCCCCGGTACCTTGCGGTACACAGCATTTCCAGTGCTGCACCATCGGCCACTCGGTCACCTCTCCAGAAAGACGCTTTCGCGTCTTGAATGAAGATGAGATTATCACAATCCCGCCCCTTGATGCAAAGGAAAAGCGTAATCGGCAACCGCTTCTTGAGTCGGAGGCGGATTTGGTGTAGAATGTCCTCAAATAGCCATGATCCGCATTGGATCGGCTTGGAGGATCACGAGCATGATGACGCTGGGCATGATTGAAAACTGGAGCGAGGCGGGCTTTCGCAAGGTCGCGGGCCATGGCCTCAAGGCGATCGAATTCTGCTACAACATCGGCCAGGACCCGACGGCGCTGATGGCGCTGGCGGGCGATGTGCGGGGCTGGCGCGACGCCACGGGCGTGAAGGTCGGCGCGGTGGGACGTTGGGGAACCGACAAGCTGGCGAAGGACGGCGCCGTCATCGAAGACGAGCTGAAGGGCAGCAAGACGATGATCGACTTCTGCGCCGCGGTCGGGGCGCCGGTTTTCAACACGGGCGTGAATTTCGTCGAGGGCCTCAGCCTTCTCGACAACTGCAACGCGGCGGCCGGTTTCCTCGGCGAGCTCGTCGACTACGGCAAGGCGAAGGGCGTCAAGATCGCGACCTACAACTGCCATTGGAACAACTTCGTCCGCGAACCGTCCGCCTGGAAGCTGGTGCACGGCAAGCTCCCGGATCTCGGGCTGAAGTACGACTCGTCCCACACGATCAACAGCGGCAGCGGCGACTACCTCGGCGAGATCGCCGAATGGGGCGATCGCATCTACCACGTCCACGTGAAGGGCACGCTCAACGTCCACGGCAAGCACGTCGACGATCCTCCGGCCGGCCTCGACATGATCAACTGGCGGGCCGAGATGGGCTTGCTCTACGCGAAGAAATACGACGGCATGCTCAGCATCGAGCCGCACTCCGGCGTCTGGAAGGGCGAGATGGGCGAATGGGGCGTGCGTTTCACGATCGACTACATCCGCGAGATGATCTACGGCTGATCTAGAGCGACTTCGGAGCGAGCGCGGCGACGCCGTTGCGGGTGTGCAGGTGGGTGATGGCGATGGCGAGCGCGTCGCCGGCGTCCTCCTGCGGCAGCTCGGGGAGGGCGAGCACGCGCATCATCATGCGCTGGATCTGGTCCTTCGTGGCCGAGCCGGTGCCGGTCACGGCCTGCTTGACGCGCGTGGGCGGATATTCGTAGACCGGGACGCCCGCCTCCGCGCAGACGGAAAGCAGCACGCCGCGCGCGTGTCCGAGCAGCAGCGCCGTGCGGGCGTTCTTGCAGAAGAAGATGCCCTCCATCGCCGCCTCCTCGGGCTTGAACTCGGCGAGATGCGTCCGCAGCGTCTCGGCGAGATTGAGCAGGCACTGCGAGAGCGGCGCGCCGGGCCGGTTCTTCACCGGCCGGCAGTCGACCATCCGCAACGCGCCCGCCGCGGACTCCACGATGCCGAGTCCGGTGGAGCGCAGCGAGGCGTCGATGCCCAGCACGCGGAGCTTCGCCGGGCGCTGGACGCCGCCGCGGCCCGTCTGGAGGGCCGCGAGAATCGACGGCGTGAGTTTCATGCCCATGGCGGGCCTACTTGCCCAGGCGTTTCTTGAAGGCGGCCGTGAGCATCGGGACGACCTTGAGCGCGTCGCCGACGATGCCGTAGGTGGCGTGCTTGAAGATCGGCGCGTCGGGGTCCTTGTTGATGGCGATGATGATGTCCGAGGAGCCCATGCCGGCGAGGTGCTGGATCGAGCCGCTGATGCCGCAGGCGATGTAGATCGTGGGGCAGACGGTCTTGCCCGTCTGGCCGACCTGGTGCGCGTAGGAGATCCAGTTGGCGTCCACCGCGGCGCGGGAGGCGCCGACGCCGCCGCCGAGGACGTCCGCGAGCTCCTTGAGCAGGGCGAAGTTCTCGGGCTTCTGCATGCCGCGGCCGCCGGAGACGATGATGTTGGCGTTGACGAGGTTCACGGAGGGGCCTTCGGTCTCCTCCCACGCGATGCGTTCAGCGCGGGCGCGGAGGACGGCATCGGCGAGGTCGATCGCGACGGTCTCGGCGGTCCGGCCCGGCGTGACGTGGGCCTCCTTCATCACCTTCGGGCGGACGGTGGACATCTGCGGGCGGTGGCGCGGCGTCTCGATCGTGGCCATGATGTTGCCTCCGAAGGCGGGGCGCGTCTGGTGCAGGTTGCGCGTGGCGGGGTCGATGGCGAGGGCGGTGCAGTCCGCCGTGAGGCCCGTGTCGAGCGTGACGGCGACGCGGGAGACGAGGGATCGGCCGATCGCGGTGCGCCGCAGAGGAGGATCTGCGGACGGTGGCGGCGGACGATCTCGATGATCGCGGCGGCGTGGCGTTCGTCCTGGAACACGGCGAGCTCCGGGCGGTCGGCGAGGTAGACGATGTCGGCGCCGCGCTCGGCGAGCTGCGGCACGAGGGGCCCGACCTGGTGGCCGAGGAGGATCGCGCCGACCTTGACGCCCAGCGAATCGGCCAGCTTGCGAGCCTCGCCGAGCAGTTCCCATGTGATCGAGTGGATGTGGCCGTCGGCCTGTTCCGCGTAGACCCAGACGTCTTTCCAGGCGGCGAGGTCGGAGGTTCCGGCGGAAGTCTTCTCCGGGAGGGAGAGGGCGTTGACGGGGCAGACGGGGACGCAGGCGCCGCAGCCGGTGCAGAGGTCGCCGTTGCAGGCGACGATCGTGTCGCCCATCGCGAGGGCGCCGAAGGGGCAGACGGGCACGCAGGCGCCGCAGCCTACGCAGAGATCGGGATTGACCTTGAGGAGAGCTTCTGACATGGGAGTATCCGGATGAAGGGGGTTGGAGGGAAGGGGAGGGGTGCGCGTCAGTTGGAGGCGCCGACGATGATGGGCATGAGCTTGTCGACGAGTTTCGCGGTGGTCTCCTCGGGCTCGCCGACGAGGATTTCGCCGTCGCTGCGCGCCGCGGGGGTGAAGATGCGGATGACCTTCGTCGGGGAGCCGTTCAGACCGCATTTCTGGGGATCGGCTCCGATGTCCGAGGCCTTCCACACGGTGATCTGGGCCTTCTTGGAATTCATCTTGCCCTTGAGGGAGGGGAGGCGGGGCTCGTTGATCTCCTTGACGACGGTGATCACGCAGGGCAGGGAGGCGCGGATCGTCTCGTTGCCTTCCTCCAGCATGCGCTGGGCGGTGATCGTCGAGGCGTCGATGGCGACGAGTTTGCGGACGTAGGTGATCTGGGGGGTGTCCAGATGGGTGGCCACGCCAGGACCCACCTGGGCGGTGTCGCCGTCGGACGCCTGCTTGCCGAAGAGGATGACGTCGGCGCCGCCGAGGGTCTTGACGGCCTGGGCGAGCGCGTAGCTCGTGGCCCAGGTGTCGGCGCCGGCGAAGGCGCGGTCGCAGAGCAGCACGCCCTTGTCGACGCCCATGGCGATGGCCTCGCGCAAGACGGCCTCGGCCTGCGGCGGGCCCATGGTGAGGGCGGTGACGGTGCTGTCGCCGCCGACCATCTCCTTGATCCGGATGGCCTCTTCGATGGCGTACATGTCGAAGGGGTTGACGATCGAGACGACGCCTTCGCGCACGAGCGTGTTCGTTTCCGGGTTGATCTTGACATCGGTGGTGTCGGGGACCTGCTTGATGCAGACGACTATTTTCATCGAAGGGCTCCAGGAGGATTTTGAGATTCCGCGGTGGCGCGGGCTGGCAAGGACATGGGTGGCGGATTCTATACGATGCCTCCCGTGATTGCAAGAAAATCATTGTTTTTTTGAAACGCAAAAAAGGGGGAAGTAGGCGGAAGAAAAAGGGGGAGGGGGGGGGAAAGGAAGGAG
>JAAZAI010000550.1 GCA_012514445.1 Lentisphaerota bacterium | reverse complement strand
GTCCGAGGCGGAATCCATGCCGAACGCCAGCGCGCCGCCGGCCAGCCCCAGGATCGCGCCGCTGCACGTCAGCCCCGCGGCGATGCGCTGTCCCCAGACGCTTCGGCGCGACAGACACAGCCCTGGGAAACCGCTGGCGGCGGCAAGGGCGATGGCGACGAGGATCAGGGCAAGTGGCATCTGAAAATCCATCTCGGTCGATGAACCCGGCATTTCCTGGTTAATGAGTTTCGGCGGAATCCCCGGGAAGGGGGGCGTTCAGAGCCGTAAGCATCCCTTCGGCGCGGGCAAGCGCCTCGATCAACTCTTCGCGCGAGGCCTGGCGTTTCAGCGTGGCCTTGAAATTCTGATTCCGCAGAATGAAGCTCAGGCGCGAAACCATGTGCAAATGCGCCCGGATCGTCGGACTGATGAGCAGGAACAGCGTCCCCACGGGCTGGCCATCGATCGCCCCGAAATCGATCGGATGATCCAGAAAGCACAGCGCGATGCTGGGTTTCGAGACATGCAGGACGACCGGATTACGGACGTGCGGAATGGCGATTCCATCGCCGATGCCCGTGGATCCAAGGCTTTCGCGCGCCATGAGAACCTGATACAGGAAGCGGCGGTCGACCTCTTCGGGGAGGTTGAGAACGTCCACGATCGATTGAAGCACGCCCGCCTTGTCCTGGCCTCCCACCCGGTAGAAAACACCCCCGGTTTCCAGCGCGGCCAGAAGACTGGGCAGGGGCGTCTTGCATTGCGGCGCCTCTTGGAATATGTCAGGGGAGACCTGGATGCGACGCGAGGTCGCCCACTCGAGCAACTCGGCGCGGTTGAACCGATATTGCTCGTTGAGCCGGTAAACAGGCAAGACCTGCTCTCGAATCCAGCGGTAGATCGTTTTTTCAGAGACCCCGAGCAACCCCGAGGCCTCTTTGACGCCAATTTCCATAAATCCAGATTTCTCTTTTCGGACCGTCTAACGGCTCGGAGATCAACAAAATCAAAGAAAAAGATTATATACCCCTTGACGCGGGGTTGTCCAGCAGATTAAAAAGAAAAGAGTTGCGAAGATCCCGAGGTTTGCGTTTACTATGCCGGAGTTGTCGCAATTTCCGAACAGCCATCCATAGAGGGAGAGAATCCACGATGCAGCGCGAGTCCATTGAATGGTGCCAGTTCTACTGGTTCGACACGGCGGCCGTCCATCTGCCCCGCATCCTGCTCATCGGCGACTCGATCGTCGCCGGCCATCGCCAGGCGCTGGCGGAGCGGCTGAAGGGTCGCGCGACCGTCGCCGCGTTCTCGACGTCGAAGATCGTCGGCGACCCCGCCCTCCCGCGCGAACTCGCGCTCGCGCTGGCCGACGCCCCGATCGACTTGATCGTCTTCAACAACGGCCTGCACGGGCTCGACTGCGACGACGCCTTCTACCGCGAAGGGCTTCGCGGGTTCGTCGATCTCCTTCGGCAGAGCACCCGGGCCCGCCTCGTCTGGCGCAACTCGACGCCGATCACCGTCCAGGGCGCCCCGGCGGATCTCGACGCGCGCGATGCCATCGCCGTCCGCCGCAACGCCATCGCCGCCGACATCATGGCGCAGGCCGGCATCCCAGCCGTCGACCTCTACGCGGCGATGCTCGGCCATCCGGAATTCAGCGCCGGCGACGGCTTCCACTACAACGCCGCCGGCGTGGCCGCGCAGGCCGACCTGCTCGAACGCCAGATCGCCCCCTTCCTCGCCGGGCTCGCGTCGACGGTGCGCGTCAACGGCTTCGAGACGGACTACCCCGGTCGCGTCACCGACTGGCGGGGCTTCCGGCGCCACGACTTCACGCTGGAGGGTCTCGCGTGCGTGCTGGTCGAGCCGAACGTCCCGGCCGATCCCGAGCGGCGCTGGTTCTGGCGGGCGCGTTTCTTCGGCGCATTCCCCTTCGTGGATTTCGCGTTGCTCAAGCGGGGCTGGCATGTCGCGCACGTCGCGGTCGACGAGCTGTATGGCTCGCCGGAATCGAACCGCCGCTTCGACGTGCTGCACGCCTTTCTCGTCTCTCTCGGCTTCAACCGGAAATGCGCGCTGGCGGGCTTCAGCCGGGGCGGTCTCGACTCCTTCAACTGGGCTGTGAAAAACCCCGGCAAGGTGAGCAGCCTCTATCTGGACAACGCCGTCTGCGATTTCAAGAGCTGGCCCGGGGGCAAAGGCCGAGGCCCCGGCGACTCCGCGTCCTGGCATCGCTGCCTGGCCGCCTGGGGCTTCACCGAGGCGCAGGCGCTGGCCTTCGAAGGCAATCCCGTCGACAACCTCAAGCCGCTCGCCGACG
>JAAZAI010000067.1 GCA_012514445.1 Lentisphaerota bacterium | reverse complement strand
GATGGTGACGTTCCCGCTGTGGGCCGCATCGACGGCGAGGCCGCCCCAGCTCTGGTCGGAGCCCAGCAAGACGGTGTTTGCGCCGACGGTCGCATCCCAGAGCGCGATGTCGTTGGCATCGGGCACGATGCCGCCCACCCAGCTCGATCCCTGGTTCAGGGCATGGATGTTGTCGGCCTTGAGGATGGTGTCGGCCTGCGGATTGAATCCGGGCGAAAGGGCCGAGTCGGTGTATCTGGAGAGGACGCTCATTTGTGGCCGGTCGTCGCCGGTGATGGGACTCGGCTCGCAGGTAAGCTGATAGTTCCCATACCACGGTCCACCGGTCCAATAGGTGCCGCTGATGCCGTTTGTCTGCAAGTATGCGAGAGCATTGTCGAGGGCGACGTTCCACAAATCGGAGTCGGCGCTGCCCGTTCCCGGGACGCCGTATTCGCCGACAAAGCCGTTATATCCATGGGATACGATCCAGTCCACAAAGGGGGCGAGGCATTCAACGCCCATGATGGGAGAACCGTTTTCCTGGGCATACGAAGTATAGAGGCCGTCGAATTTCCAGTTGTCGACGTAGTTCTGATATCCGCGATCCCAGTAGGAATGCGCCGAATACATGAGTTTATCGGCGGGATCGTCGATATGAAGCGTCGCATTGTTGGCCGTCCAGCTCTGCGCGCCGGCCCAGCTTACGCCTTCGACTACGATCCAGTGGTTGGTGTCGATCGACCGGATCGTGTCGACAGCCGCCTGCGCCGCAGCCTGCCAGTTGGCGAGCGTGCCGCCGGGTTCGTTCATCAAGTCGTAGCCGAAGACGCCAGGGTTGTCGACGTAGCGGCTGGCAATCCGTCCCCAGAAGTCCTGGAGGTGGGCGTACGTCACGGCTCCGGTGCTGCTGACGGCATGGCTTTCCCATCCGCTGGCGGTGAGGATCCGGTACGAATTGTAGTTGTGAAGATCGATCAGGATCTGGATGCCCTGTGCTTCGGCATTGGCGATGACGGTGTCGATGAGCCCGATGTCCTGTGGGGTCAGAGGACCGTTGAGCGTGTTCTGAACCCGTTCCCATTTCACCGGGAGCCGGACCAGGTTGAAGCCGCGGCTCTTGAAGTAGGCGAACTCGTCGGCGTTCGGGTAGATGTAGTCGTAGCCGTAGCGGCCGTAGGGATAGTCGCCGCTGCCGGGCATTTTCCCTCCCTCGCCGCCGGCGAGATTGACGCCGAAGCGCGGGGGAGGGGGCGACGCCTGCAGCGGCAGGGTGCAAGCGGAGACCAGCAGAATGAACAAGCCGACTGCCGCGCGAAGACAGGCGAGACAGACTTCGTACATGCGTGGCTCCTATGTTAAGGGAACTTGCCAGGCGGATCGCTCTCGAAGGTTTTGCTCTCGTCTTGCTGGCAGATCCTGCCAGCAAGGGGGGTGAACGCTATCGCATTTTCTTCATCTCGAACTGCTTCCCGCCCAGCGCGTCCTTGGCGAACTGCCCCCAGAACGGGGTCGGGGTGTAGTTCCAGTCGACCAGCATGCGTGGGGACGCCTTCGGGTGGAGGCACCAGCCGGTCCAGTTGATGCGGTACTTCTGGATGAAGCCCAGCATGTCCGGCACAAAGGTGTAGGGATCCTCCTGGTCGGCGTCGGGAATGAAACCCATCTTCTGGACGTCCGCGCCGACTTCGCCGAGGAAGATCGGATGCTTCTCCGCGACGGGGATGACGCGCACCCAGCCGGGATGCCAGTGGTACGTGTGCCACGAGTACATGATGCCGTTGCCGGTCTTGTCCTCGAGCGCGTAGCCGTTGACGATTCCCGTGAGGTCGTTGCACCAGAAGACGCCGCCCGCGATGACGATGTTCTTCGCGCCGGTGGAGCGCACGGCGTCCACGAGCCCCTGCATGCCGACGGACTCGAAGCCCTGGTTCTTCTTCTTCTCCTCTTCGGTGAGGAAGGCGGACTCGTCGTTGCCCTCCTTGGTGCCGACGAAGCCGCCGTTGCGCCAGACCTCCCAGGAGATGCCGTGCGGCTCGTTGAATAGGTCGAAGAGAACGGCGGGGTGGTCCTTGTAGCGCGCGGCGGCGTCCTTCCAGAATTCCGCGTGCTCGGGCTTCGGCGCCCGGAAGCGGTGGAGATCCAGCACGAGGTATGCGCCGCGGTTGGCGGCCAGCGTGACGATCTGGTCGATCATCTCGCGGTAGGACTGCCCGCCGTCCTTCTGGTAGGGGCTCTTGCCGTACCAGAACGTCTCGTTCATCGGCAGACGCACGCAGTTCGATTTCCAGTCGTCGATCGCGACGACGACCGACTTCACCACCTGCTTGTCGTGCGGCAGCGTCTCGAGGCCGCCGGCGTTGACGCCCTGCAGCCAGACCTCCTTGCCGGAGGGATCGTGGAGGCGGTTGCCGACGACCTTGAGCATCGGCGGCCACTTGGCCTTGTCCGGGGCTTCGAGCGGGACGTTGCGCGCGGCCTCGATCTTCTTCCGCTCCGCCCTGGCCGCGAGGATCGGGGCGGGATCGGCGGGGACGAGCTTGAGGTCGTCGATGTCGAACGTCCCGGCCGCGACCTGGAAAAGCGACGGCATCATGACGAGCGTGACGGCCTCTTCGGGGACGAGGAACCGCGTGCTCTTCTCCACCCAGCCCGCGGTGTCGCGCTGCGTGTAGGAGGGGCCGGGCTTGTTCGCGAGCTTCTTGCCCGAGGCGTCCATGAACTCGAAGAGGAAGCGGGCGTCGAACCAGGGCATCTTGCCCTTCTTGAGGCCGCTCACGCGCTGACGCCACGTCAGCTCGAGGGCTTGGGCTCCGGCGGGGATGTCGTAGGTCCGGTAGACCATGACCATCTTGTCCGGCTCCGGGGAGACGAGACGCAGGAAGCGGTTGCCGTCCTCCTCGCCCCAGCTCGTCGTGGACGAAGTCTTGCCCCAGCCGTCGGCGAAGTCGCCCGCCTTGTTGGGCGTCTCGAAGTCGCCGTTGGCGATGAGCGAGCCGTTCTTTTCCAGCGCCGCGGCGGCTTTGGCTCGCCGCTTGGCCGCTTCGGCAGCCTTCTTCTCGGCGTGGGCGGCGGTCGCCGCCTCGGCTTCGGCCTTGACGGGCGCGGGATCGACGGCGCGGACGACGATGTCGTCGAGGTCCCAGACGCCGGCCTCCACGTTGAAGAGGGACGGCATGAACTTGAGGATCTTCGCCCCTTCCGAGACGGGGAAGCTGACGCTTTTTTCGACCCAGCCTTCGGTGTCCTTGCGGGAGTTGGGGACCTTGGGGCCCGGCGAGACCTTCTGGCGATCCGCGCTCATGAACTCCATCATGATGCGCGCGTCGAACCAGGCCTGCTTGCCGAGTTTCAGCCCCGTGATGCGCTGGCGGAAGGCGACTTCGATCGCCTCGACGCCATCGGGTATGTTGATTTCGCGGTAGAGCATGATCATCGCGCCCGGCTCCGTGCTGCGGAGGCGGAGGAAGCGGTTGCCCTCCTCCTGCTCCCACGAGCCGCCGGCCTTGAGCTTCGGCCAGCCGTCGGGCCACTGGTCGCCGTCGGCATCGGTTTCCATGTTGCTGTTGGCGACCAACATCTGGTCGGGGTTTTCCGCCAGCGCCCCTTGGGCGACGAGGAGGGTAGAAAGCAGCAGGAGGAGGTGTTTTTTCATGTTTGGTGTGTTCTTGCGGTGAGGATGGGGGATTTTTCGTGCACTTCGTGTCCTTCGTGGTGAGTTAACATCAGAAACAACCTGTTTTCAAAACGGCCTCTGTTTGTCCGCGACGGGATCGATCGTGACCAGAAAGGGGAAGCGGTTGAAATCCGCATCCCGGGTGTAGATGGTGCGGATGCCGTTCTCCCGCATGAGAATCGCCGTGTGGGCGTCGAACACCAGATTGCCCGCGATTCCCGGCACTTCGGCGAAAACTTCGGCGGCGACATGCCGGTGGCGTTCCGTCTCGGCGAGCATGCCCAGGCGCGGTGAGGCGAACAAGGCGTCGATAAACGACCAGGCCTGTTCGTGCGTGAATGGGCGGGAGAGTACACGCGGATGCGTGACCACCCGCAGGAATTCATAGACGATTCCCCAGGTCAGATACCAGGGTGTCGTCTGCGCCCGAAACGACTCGAGGTGTTCTCGGCATCGGGCGTGCTCGGGCGCATCCCGGTCGGCGCCATAGACCAGGACATTGGTGTCGACGACGAACATGGCTATTCCTCCATCGCCCGATAAAGCGCGTCCCGATCCGCGACGTTCACGCGAGGACGCCCCCCGCTGAATTCCGGCAAGGGCGGGAGACGAACTTTTCGTGGTCCCGGCTCCACGATGATGCGCAGGGCGGCTTCGACCAATTCGGACATGGTTTGCCGGCGCCGGGCGGCCTCCCGCTTGACGGCGACCATGGTGGCGTCGCTGATGTTGAGTGTTGTCTTCATGTATGGAAAACCATATCAAGGATATGGCTTGCCGTCAACACGATCTTTTAGCGGACGATGAGCACGGTTGCGGGATTAAGGCGCTCGGCCCAGAGTTCGGTGCCGTCG
>JAAZAI010000549.1 GCA_012514445.1 Lentisphaerota bacterium | reverse complement strand
TCGACGGCAGCGTCGCGCCGTGGCGGGTCGATCACGACACGTATCTGCGCAAATGCCGCGAACTGGGCATGAAGGTGCTCCCGTACACCTTTCAAACCCCGAAGTGGCTCAGCCGCGCGCCGGAGGGGACAAAGAAAAACATTCAGGGCCATCCGCCGAAGGATTTCGCAACCTACGGCGAGATGATGTTTCAGCTCGCAGCTCGTTACGGTCGAGTCAAGCATCCGGCTGCCGAACTGAAGTCGTCCGACGGGTTGAGCGGGCTGGGGTTGCTCGACGTGTACCAGCTTTGGAACGAGCCGAATCTTGAGGGCCCGGACTGGGCGCCCTGGGTGGGGTCGATGGCGGAGTATTTCGAGATTTTCCGCCTCGGTGCCGAAGGCGTCAAGCGCGCCGATCCCTCGGCGCGGGTCGCGACGGCCGGCTTCGCCGGCGTCGGCGTCGATCGGGTCGACGGGCTCTACCGCCATGTCTACGCCGACGGCAAGCGTCCGGTCGACTTCGCAGACATTCTGTGTGTGCATTACTACAGTGGCAAGCAGCAGCCGGAGGTCGCGACGCTCGACCGCAACGCCACCCGGACCGGCGACGCCGAGCCCGGCGCACCGACGTATCCGGAGTCGTTGCGGCAGTTGATGGACTGGCGGGACGACTTTGCGCCGGGCAAGCCGATTTGGCTGACGGAGACTGGCAACGACGTGGGCGGGCCGATGGGACTCGGCGAATGGGAACAGGGCGCGAAAATACCGCGCGTGACGATGCTCGCGCTCGCCGCCGGCATCGACAAGGTCTTCATCTACCGCGAGCGCGGCAGCACGCCGGCGCAACACGCGGGTGCCGGTCTCATGCGCGATGACGACACGTATCGGGCCTCGTGGTTCACGTTCGCCACGCTCATCCGCCAGTTCGTCGGCGTCGCGCCCGGGCGCGCCTGGCGGATCGCGCACCCCGATCCCGACGTCTGGGTCCACGTGTGGATGCGCGACGGCAAGCCGTTCGTCACGGCCTGGACCCTCGGCAAGGAAACCGACCTGGGCCTCGACCTAGGCAAGTGCGAGGTGGTGGATGCCTTCGGGCACGCGATGCGGCGCGAGGCGAAGACCTTGCGTCTGGGGGCCTATCCGCAGTACCTCGGCGCCATCGGCCGCCCCGAGGCGCTCGTGGCGCCCGTCAAGGCGGCGCAGCAGCAGGAGGCGGCGCGTCAGGCGGCGCGTCGGCGCGACGCGACGCGGCGGGCGCTGCTCTTCGACTTCGGCTCCAAGGAGCACGTGGCCGTGCAGACGATCGGGCGCGTGCGCGTCTTTCAGCCGGTGCTGGCCGCCGATCGCCATGACCCCGCCCGCGGCTGGGGTTTCGAAGGCAAGGACGGCGCCCGCGACTTCTCCTCGCACTGGATCGCGGATCCGCTTCGTAAGGATCGCGTCCGACTTCAGGCCGGCAGCGCGTTCCGGTTTCGGGTCGAGGCCGGTCGCTACCGGGTTAGCCTCCAGGCTGCGGCGCTGGGCGATTCGGTGACCGTGTCGCTACGCGGCGAAAAACCGCTCCATGCGTGGGACGTGGGCAAGTCTGGTGGCGATTTCGAGGCGGAACTTGACCTGCCGTCCGGCGACCTCTGGCTGGACGCCGACGGCTGGGTCGAACTCCAGGGGCTTTCGCTTGTCGAAGTGTAACCGTTCATGATTCAGGGTCGGGGTTCGGCGGGGCAGATCCGCCTGTGGCCGGCCTCGGCGAGGCCGGATACACCGGGGTCACCGACCCCGGCTACAGTGCTTCGCAGGGGTCTCGCACACCGACTCTTACACGCCAATTTGATATTAAAAATGGTCCTTCCGGGTTTTGCGTGTGATTTTTTGCATAGAATCGCTTAGAATGTCGGCATGAAAGACACCGCACTATACGAAGAGATACTGGGTTTGAAGAAGCCCTGGCACGTCACGAAGGTCGATCTGTCGCTGGAGAGCCAAGAGGTTGTCATCCATGTTGAAGCCGAGGAGACGACCTGGGGTTGCCCCACTTGCTCCCAGCGCATGCACGTACACGCCTGGACGACGCGGCGCTGGCGTCATCTGGACACTTGCCAGCTCAGAACGGTCATCGAGGCGAAGGTTCCGCGCGTGAAGTGCCCTGAGCACGGCACGCTGATGGTTACAGTCCCTTGGGCGGAGCCCTACGGGCGCTTCACGGCCATGTTCGAGCGAGTCGCGATCATGCTGATGCAGCACTGCAGCACCTCTGCGGCTGCCAAGCACCTTCACCTGAGCTGGGAGGAAGCCGACTACATCAAGGAACGGGCGGTGAAGCGAGGACTCGAACGCCGCATCCCGATCCCTGCGCGAGCCGTGTGCATCGACGAGAAGAGCGTCGGCAAAGGGCACGACTACGTGACGATCGTGACGCGAGTCCCCCACGAGGGGGCGCCTTTCGTGGACTTCATCGCCGACGGTCGCGAGCAGTCCGCGCTGGACGCCTACTGGAAGCTTGAAAGCACAGGTCCGCTTGAGCGGATCGGCTGCGCGAGCATGGACATGTGGAGGCCGTTCATCAACTCGGCGAGCGCGGCT
>JAAZAI010000066.1 GCA_012514445.1 Lentisphaerota bacterium | reverse complement strand
GGGTTCGATTCCCATCGCCCGCTCCAATCTCTTCCAACCGCTTACACGGTATCGGATGGTGGACAGCAGATGCCGAGCAGAGACTGGCCCTTTGTTGGCCGAAGAACGGGAGGTTTCACCATGGAAGAGCAGATCAAGGAAAAGGTCGAGACGCTGCGCAAGATGCTCCAGCGCGATGGCGGTGACTGCGAGATCGTCAAGATCGAAGGCAAGACCGTCATGATGCGCCTCCGCGGCGCCTGCGGGACCTGCCCGCATGCGATGGCCACGCTGAAGGGCTACATCGAGGAGTCGCTGCGGAGCGACGTCGATCCGGACCTCGTCGTCGAGCGCGTGAAGTAGGCTTTGGGCCGCTTGGGGCGTTTCAACTGAACGGAACCATCCGGATCGCCCCGCGCGGTCCGGTTTTTTTGTCATGCAAACGATATGAACAAAATAGTCGGCAAGCATCATCTCTCCGAGGAAGTGTGGCAGATGGAGATCGTCGCGCCCCACATCGCCGAGGAACGCAAGGCGGGGCAGTTCATCATCCTGCAGGTGGACGAGAATTTTGGCGAGCGCATCCCGCTGACCATCGCGAAGGCGGATCGCGCGGCGGGCACCATCACGATCGTCTTCCAGACCGTGGGCGCCACGACGCACAAGCTGGCGAAGCTCGAGGTCGGCGATTCCGTCGCCGCCGTGCTGGGCCCCCTCGGGCGCCCGACGCATGTCGAGAAGGTCGGCCGCGTCGTGGCCGTCGGCGGCGGCATCGGTGTGGCGCCGCTCTTTCCGATCGTGGAGGCGCACAAGGCGGCGGGCAACCACGTCACCGTGATCATGGGCGCCCGCACGAAGGACTTGATCCTCTTCGTGCGCGAGATGCGGGAGACGGCCGACGCCGTGATCGTCTGCACGGACGACGGCTCTTACGGCCGCAAGGATTTGGTCACGGTTCCGCTCAAGGAGGCGTGCGCCTCCGCGACGCCCCCCGCCGAGGTCATCGCCATCGGTCCGCCGATCATGATGAAGTTCTGCGCCGAGACGACGCGTCCGTTCGGTGTGCCCACGGTCGTCTCGCTCAACACGATCATGGTGGACGGCACGGGGATGTGCGGCGGCTGCCGCGTCACCGTCGGAGGCGAGACGAAGTTCGTCTGCGTGGACGGCCCGGAGTTCGACGGGCACAAGGTCGATTTCGACAACATGATGAAGCGCATGCGCGCCTACAAGGGATCGGAGTCGAAGGCGCACGACCGCTACCATGCGAACCACGCCTGCAACCTCGAGAAGGCCGCGGCCGAACTGGAGAAGCGCACATGAAGACGAAGGAGCAGCTTGACGCCGAAGCCGCAGCGCTGTTGGAGACGTTGCGCGCGAAGGGCGCGCTGGCGGCGAAGGACCGAGCGGCCATCCCCCAGCAGGACATGCCCTCGCAGACGCCGGAGGCGCGCGTGCGCAACACGCGCGAGGTGGCCGAAGGCTACACGGAGGCGATGGCGCGCGTCGAGTCGATGCGCTGCCTGCAGTGCCCCACAAAGCCCTGCGTCGCGGGGTGCCCCGTCGAAATCGACATCCCCGGCTTCGTCAAGGCGATCGCGGAAGGTCGCGATGGCGACGCCATCGCCATCATCAAGCGCACAAGCCTGCTGCCGAGCGTCTGCGGGCGCGTCTGCCCGCAGGAGACGCAGTGCATGGAGAAATGCACGCTCGGCAAGATCCGCAAGGACATGCAGCAGAGCGTCGCGATCGGGCGTCTGGAGCGCTACGCGGCGGATCTCGAGCGCGAGGCCGGCCGGGCGCTTCCGCCCCCGGTGAAGCCCGCGACGGGCCGGAAGGTCGCCGTGATCGGCGGCGGCCCGGCCTCGATCACCTTCGCCGTGGACGTGCGCCGCGAGGGGCACGAGGTCACGCTCTTCGAGGCGCTGCAGAAGCCCGGCGGCGTGCTCATGTACGGCATCCCCGAATTCCGCCTCCCGAAGGCGATCGTCGAGACCGAGATCGACAATCTCCGCAAGATGGGCGTCGAGATCCGGACCAACTTCGTCATCGGCCGCTCCCGCCCGCTCAAGAAGCTGCTGCAGGAGGACGGCTATTCCGCCGTCTTCATCGGCACCGGCGCGGGTCTGCCGAAGTTCATGGACATCCCCGGCGAGAACTTCGTCGGCGTCTTCTCCGCGAACGAGTACCTGACGCGGGCGAACCTCATGAAGGCCTACGACGCCGAGCGCGCCGATACGCCGATCTCGCACGGGAAGCGCGTGGCGGTGCTGGGCGGCGGCAACGTGGCGATGGACGCCGCGCGAACGGCGCTGCGGCTCGGGGCCGAGAAGGTCTACCTGGTCTATCGTCGCACGGAGGCCGAAATGCCCGCGCGAGTCGAGGAAGTCCATCACGCCAAGGAAGAGGGCGTCGAGTTCAAGCTGCTCCAGAATGCGGTGCGGATCCTCGGCGACGACCAGGACGTGGTGACCGGTCTCGAATGCATCCGCTACGAGCTCGGCGAGCCCGATGCGAGCGGCCGCCGCCGCCCCGTGGCGATTCCCGGCAGCGAGTTCACGCTCGAGGTCGACAGCGTCATCGTCGCCATCGGCAACGAGTCGAATCCGCTGATCGCGGCGACGACCCCGGAGATCGCGGTCGACAAGCACGGCCACATCCAGGTGGATGCGAACAACCAGACCTCGATGCCCGGCGTCTTCGCCGGGGGCGACATCGTGCTGGGCGCCGCCACGGTGATCCTGGCGATGGGCGAAGGCCGCCGCGCCGCGGCATCCGTCAACCGGATGCTGGGAAGTGAAACTTGAAACTGGAAACTTGGCCTGAGAAAGCTCTAGTTCCTAACTTGACCCGGAAGTATATTCACGCGAAACGCTACACCTGACCGGTGGCGGGTGTTCGGGAAGGTCTATGGCGCGGTTTTGGCGCGGGTCTTGATTTCGGCTTCTCTTCGGGCTTCGGGGCCGGCCTGGCCGGCGCGCGGTCGTCGCCGATGGCGAGCAGGATTCCGGCCATCAGGAACGTCGTGGCGAGCGAGCTTCCCCCGTGCGAGATGAGCGGGAGCGGGATGCCGGTGAGCGGGATCGCCTTCACCACGCCGCCGATGTTGAGCAGGATCTGCAGTCCGAGGCAGGCCGAGAGGCCGGTGGCGGTGGCGGAGCGGAAGGGGTCTTGCGCGCGCTCGGCGATGCGAAGCCCCGCGAGGACGAGCGCGGCGTAGAGCGCGGTCGTGGCGATGCAGCCGACGAGCCCGAGCTCCTCGCCGATGATGATGTAGGCGAAATCGGACTCGACGATGGGCACGACGTTCGGCGAGCCGGCCCCGAGGCCGGTGCCCAGGAGTCCGCCGGAGTAGAGCGCCACGAGCGCCTGCAGCGGCTGCCAGCCGCCGCCCGTCGCGGCCGTGAAGGGGTCGAGCCAGGCCTCAAGCCGCGCCCGTCCGCGCGTCGACAGCGGGATCAGCAGCCGCGCGAGGAAGAAGACGGCGGCGATGCCGCCGAAGAGATACGCCGAGCGCTTCGTCACCGAGTAGAGCATCACGAGCAGCGTCGCGTTCATCAGCGCGAACATGCCCATGTCGCCTTGCAGGATGAGCAGCGCCATCGGCGGCGCCCAGAGGATGCCGACGGTGACGAGGATGTTGATGGGCGGGAGCGGGATGCCGAGGAAGCCGCGCGCGAGCAGCTTGCGGTGGCCCGCGAGAATGGCTGCGAGCGCGAGCACCAGCATCGGCTTGATGATTTCGACCGGGTTGACGTTCCCGGGCAGGAACACGGCGCCGCGGTACTTTCGGCCGGCGACGAGCACGAAGCCGAGCACCAGGATGGAGAGGCCAAGGAAGGCGGGCCAGAGCGCCTCGAGCCTGCTGACGCGGCCGTGGCGGCCCGCGGCGTACACGACCACCATCAGCACGAGTCCGGCCGGGAGCGCGAGCTGCGAGGGCGTTGCGATGGCCAGCGTCTGGGCCGCGCCGATGCGCGCCTGCAGCGCGAGGCCGATGCCGCAGAGCGTCATCACCGCGGAAGGCACGGCGATCGAGCCGCGGTAGCCCAGCAGCTTGAGCGCGCCGTGGACGAAGAGCAGCGCGAGGGCGAAGACGCCGAGAGGCGCCAATTTCGCGGCGGCGAGCGACGGCGTGTTGGCCAGATGGACCGCGAGCAGCGAGAGGTGCAGCGGCAGGACGACGAGCATCGGCAGGACCACGAGCGGCAGGAACATGGCTACGGCGCCTCCTTTCGGCGTTGCGCCTCGAGCAGGGCGTCGCGCTCCAGGATGGCGGTCGCGACGGGCAGCGCGGCGGCCGAACCGAAGCCCGCATTTTCGACGATGACGGCGACCGCCAGCCGCGGGTTCCGAAGCGGTGCGAAGCAGACGAACCAGGCATGGTCCTCTCCGCCGGGATTCTGCGCCGTGCCCGTCTTGCCGCAGACGTCGAGCCCCGGGATGTCGGCACCGCGGCCCGTGCCCGACGCGACCGCGTTCCGCATGGCCTGCGCGACGCGGCGCGCCGTCGAGGGCTTGAAGAGGCGCGGCAGCTCCTGGGGCGGATCCGTCTCGACGAGGCGCGGCTGGAAGAGGCGTCCCTCGTCGGCGATCGCGGCGACGAGCATCGCCATGTGAAGCGGGGTCGTGGTCAGGCGGCCCTGGCCGATGCCGATCTGGGAGAGCTCGCGCCGTTCGCCGCGTCCGAGATGGGGGAGGTTGCCCTTCTGGGAGACCAGGGCGCCGCCGGCGGTCTGGAAGACGGGGATGCGGGCGTTGAACCAGAGGCGTTCGGCGAGGTCGTTGAACGCGTCGGTGCCGCACTGCACGGCGGCGTTGGCGAAGTAGCTGTTGGCGGACTTGGCGAGGGCGGTGTCGAGGTCGATGATGCCGAACCCCGGCCAGACGAGACCGCGCTTCTCATAGGCGTAGAACTCGTGGTCGCGAATGGGCCGGCGGGCGCCCGGAGCCAG
>JAAZAI010000548.1 GCA_012514445.1 Lentisphaerota bacterium | reverse complement strand
CGCATCGTCAGCGAACAGATGTACGTCCAGTTCCAGAACATGCTGGGCGGCTGGGAGTCCGATCCGCTCGACGACGCCCAGCTCCCCTCGGATTTTGAAATCGACTACATGCGCGTGTGGCAGCGTGCGGACCTCGCCACGCCGGCCGATGGTCCGAAGCCGAACCGGGGTGGCCTCGACGGACGCCGGGGCGACGGCGCGAATTGAGCGTCGAGGAGCGGCTGGACAGCCTCATCGTCGTGCGATTGCCTCAGGGAGACTCCGCCTCGCATCGCGCAAGAGCGCCTCTGGGATCGCGGGGCTTCCGCCTTGCATTCGGGGCGGAGCGGAAGCTCCGCGCTCCCAGGCTTTGCATGCGTGCTTGCGGAGCATCCCTGGGACCGCGAGGCTTCCGCCTCGCATTCGTGCGATCCGCGAACACGCAAGCAGTCTGCGAGTGCGTGAGCCGGTTACCCTTGTCGTTCGCGCTTATCGCGCGGCCAGGTGGGACTTCGTCGTCTTCTTGACTTCAGCCGGCGGGCACGACGTTCCGCGCGGGACGAGTTCGGTCCGGCAGCGGACTTCGGCGTGCCGCCAGGCGTCGGCCTGCGAGGGGTCCTCGGTGATGCGCAGCAGGATGCTCGCCGCGCAGGCGCCCATTTCGAGCGTGGGGACGCGCACCGTCGTCAGCGGCGGGGAGAGCATTCGGGCGACTTCCATGTCGTCGAATCCCACGACGCTGAGATCTTCCGGCACGCGCAGCCCGGCGGCTTCGGCCGCCTTGAGCACGCCGAGGGCGAAGCAGTCGTTGGCGCAGACGACAGCGGTGGGGCGCGAGGGCGAAGCCAGGATCTTGGCGTATTGCTCGAAGACCTGTTTGATGGGGCCTGGCTCCAGCAGGCACCAGCCCGGCTCGACGGCGAGGCCCGCGCCCGTCATTCCGCCGCAGAAGGCGAGGTAGCGGATGTGCAGGCTCGGATTCTGGTCGTTGCCCGCGAAACCGATGCGCTGGTGTCCGAGCGCGATGAGATGCTGAAGCGATTGCGAGATGCCGCCGAGGTTGTCCACCGCCACGACGGGGACGCCGGGCACCCCGAGGATGTCGATCAGCACGATGGGCATCGTGCAGCGGTGGATGAACTCCAGCTCGCTGCGGTCCGGACTGCCCATGAGCAGCACGCCGCGGTGTCGAGACTTGTTGAGGCGGGCGATGAGCTTCTCGTCCAGGAGGTCCTTGCAGACGCGCTGGTTCGTCTGCATTCCGGTCTTCGCGAGTTCCTCGGTCACGCCGGCGATGATGTTGCGGTAGAAGTCCGTGGCGAGTCGCAGGCGCGGCGAGTTGAACTTCTCGGGATATTCCTCCTCGACGGAGGCGATGACCAGGCCCCGGTCGGAATAGACGACCGGCTCGAACCCCTCGTTGCGGAAGAGCACGACGTCGACCGTGTCCGACAGGGCCACCGAGCCGCGCGGCCGTCCGCGATGCCGGCCGCCGGCCGCGGAGGCGCTGCGCGCCTCCAGTTCCGCCATCGCGGCGTGGATGCGCTCGAGGAGCGCGGAGTTGACGCCCGCGGTGCCGTTGATCGCGCGCGACACGGTCGCGGGCGAGCAGTGCGCCCGCGTCGCGATGTCCTTGAGCGTCGCGTTCATGGCTGACTCCTCTAGCCGCCTTTGGCGAAGGCGACGAGTTCGT
>JAAZAI010000547.1 GCA_012514445.1 Lentisphaerota bacterium | reverse complement strand
TGCCACAACTGATTCTGTTGATTCCAGAGGTCGATTCGCAGTACAATCGGGGGCATGAACCATTCCCTGCTCATCCTGATCGCCGAGGCTCTCGTCGTCTACTGCCTGGTGCTATGGGCCCATGCCCAGCGGCACCGGTTCGGGACGGCGCACTTCTACGCGCTAATCGGCGGGCTGACCGCGGTGATGTCCTGGGTGACGGACGCGGGGATGAAAGTCTGCGCCGGCGGGCTGACCTTCTACGTCGGCTCCACGGTCTTCTACACCGCGATCCTGCTGGGCGTCTTCGTCATCTACGTGTTCGACGGATCGCGGACGACGCGGATCATCAATCGAAGCCTACGTCCACGACCACTCCGAGGCCGAATTCAGCCATGGCATCTGCCCGACTGCCTCAAGAAGCTTTATCCGGATTACGAGGAAGACGACGCCCGCCCGGCGGCCTGACCCCTCGTTACGCTTTTGTTAAAACGGCTGTACTTCCCCATTACGCTTTTGTAACATGATTGGAATGTCAACGGCGCGGTGGCGCGTGTTTCGGATGAAAACCTGTTCAAATTGGCCTCTTCCGCCCATTTCAGGGTCTGGATCCGCCGCTGGCACACGACGTGCTTTAATAGTGGCCAAACCAACTCTGGAGAGAGATCCGACATGAGCAACTGCAACCGAACCTACGCGATCAACCAAATCGCCGTCTCCCCCGTGCTGCCCCCCTGCGAACCCCGTCCGGCGAACATCGACGACTACGGCATCGACGTCTTCAACGAGGACTCGATCCGCAAATATCTCTCGAAGGGTATCGCGGAGAAGCTGCTCGCGACGATCGAGAAGGGCGTGCCGATCGACCCGGCCATCGCCGGCGACGTGGCCCACGCGATGAAGGAGTGGGCCATCGACCGCGGCGCCACGCACTACACGCACTGGTTCCAACCCCTCACCGGCGGCACCGCCGAGAAACACGACTCGTTCGTCAGCCCGGTGCCCCACGGCCAGGCCGTCTTCGCCTTCTCCGGCAAAAATCTCGTCGTCGGCGAGCCCGACGCCTCCAGCTTCCCCTCCGGCGGCATCCGCTCCACATTCGAAGCCCGCGGCTACACGGCCTGGGATCCGTCCAGTCCGGCGTTCATCAAGCGACACGCCAACGGCGCCACGCTCTGCATCCCCACCGCCTTCTGCAGCTACACTGGCGACGTGCTCGACAAGAAGACCCCCCTCCTGCGCTCCATCCAGGCGCTCAAGAGATCCGTCAACCGGCTCATGAAGTGCTTCGGCGTCCCCGAAGACACGCCCGAGGTCTCCCTCGGGCCCGAACAGGAGTACTTCCTGATCGACAAGAAGTTCTATCTCAACCGCCCCGACCTCCTGCAGACGGGCCGCACCCTCTTCGGCGCCCCGCCCCCCAAGCACCAGCAGCTCGAAGACCACTACTTCGGCGCGATCAAGCCCCGGATCATCCAGTTCATGACGGAGGTCGAGCAGGAGCTCTGGAAGCTGGGCATCCCCGCGAAGACGCGCCACAACGAGGTCGCCCCCGCGCAGTTCGAGCTCGCCCCGGTGTTCGAGGATCTCAACGTCGCCGTCGACCACAACATGCTCGTCATGGAGACGCTGCGCCAGGTCGCCGACCGCCACGGCCTCGTCTGCCTTCTCCACGAAAAGCCCTTCGCCGGCATCAACGGCTCCGGCAAGCACAACAACTGGTCGATCGGCTACGGGAAGCGCAACCTGCTCGACCCCGGCAATGATCCCGAGCAGAACATGATCTTCCTCACCGTCCTCTCCGCGATCCTCCGCGGCGTGGACCTCCATGCCGACCTGCTGCGCTCCACCACGTGCAGCATCAACAACGACCACCGTCTCGGCGCCAACGAGGCGCCGCCCGCCATCGTCTCGATCTTCCTCGGCGAACAGCTCGAGGACATCATCGACCAGATCGCCAAGGGCGCCGTCTCCACCAGCAAGAAGGCCGGCACGATGCGCATCGGCGTGGACATCCTCCCCACGCTGCCGCGGGACGCCACGGACCGCAACCGCACGAGCCCGTTCGCCTTCACCGGCAACAAGTTCGAGTTCCGCGCCCCCGGCTCCAGCCGCTCCTGCGCTGGGCCCAACATCTTTCTCAACACGATCGTCGCCGAGTCGCTCGACTTCATCTCCGAGCGCCTCGAGAAAGCCTCCGCCAAGGACTTCAACGAAGCACTCCTCAAGATCATCCGCGATATCGTCGCGAAGCACCGCCGCATCGTCTTCAACGGCAACGGCTACAGCGCCGAATGGGAGGCCGAGGCCGCTCGCCGGGGACTTCCCAACCTCAAGACCACGCCCGAGGCCCTCAAACCCCTCCTCGAGACCGTCAACCAGAAGCTGATGGAGAAGTACGGCGTCTTCTCGAAGGTCGAGATGGACTCCCGCTACGAGGTGTTCCTCGAGGAGTACCACCGCAAGCTGCGCATCGAAGGCGAGATCGCCCTCGAGATCGCCACCAGCATGATCCTGCCCATCGCCGCCACCTACTACGGACGTCTCTCCGCCGACCTCGCCTCCGCCGCCCAGGGCAAGCTCAAGGCCGGCACCGCGGGCCTCCGCCGCCTCGCCGACCAGGTCGGCGCCGGCATCGACCGCCTCGACGCCGCCAGCGACGCGCTGCGCAAGGCGATCGCCGCCCACAACCCCAAGAAGACCCTCGCGGCCATGACCGGCCTGCGCGACGTGGTCGACGCCCTCGAGCTGCTCGTGGACGACGCCTGCTGGCCGCTGCCCAAGTACCGCGAGATGCTCTTCATCTACTAATCCGCGCGGACGGATCCCCGGATCCGCCCGGGCCCCCACACACGGCCATGTCGGACGACATCCAGCACGAATGCGGCGTGACGCTCCTCAGGCTCCGCCGCAACCTCACCTACTACGCCCGCAAGTACGGCTCGCCCTACTACGGATACGAGAAGCTCTCCCTGCTCCTCGAAAAACAGCACAACCGCGGCCAGGACGGCGCCGGCATCGCCTGCGTCGGCCTCGACACCTCCCCCGGCCGGCCGTTCTACGAGGTCGAGCGCTCCTGCGCGCAGCCCGCCCTCGACGACCTCCTCGCCCGCCTCGGCGAACGCCTCGCCGCCGCCCAGCGAGAACACGCCGGCATCCCCGCCGAAACGCTCGCCAAGCGCGAGTCCCTCTCCCTGCCCCTCTGCGGCGAACTCTATCTCGGCCACCTCCGCTACGGCACCTTCGGCACCCGCTCCCTCGCCGCCTGCCACCCGTTCGTCCGCCACAGCACGTGGCGCAACCACGCGCTCCTGCTCGCCGGCAACTTCAACCTCACCAACACCGGCGCGCTCTTCGACGAACTCGTCGAAGGCGGACACCACCTCGGCAGCCGTCAGGACAGCGAAATCCTCCTCGCCCTGCTCGCCCACTGCCTCGAGAAAATGCCCGCCAC
>JAAZAI010000546.1 GCA_012514445.1 Lentisphaerota bacterium | reverse complement strand
GTCATCGAGACTTCGACATCGAAGAAAGATCCATCGAGGCCCTGGGGTTGCTGTGAAGACGTGGAGCTTTACAATGCCCGCTGGCTGCGCGGCGAGGACAAGATCAGCGTTCCGAAGCGCAGGGTGGATTGAGCAGAGGAATGAATTCTTACGCCAAGAAGGGCGCAAAAGCGCGCAGAAGGGGACGGAGGGGCTAGCGACTCAATCGGGCTAGCCCGAAGGGGGCCGGGTTCAGGCTGCTGCGGAGAAATGCGGTCGGGGAAACAGCTTGCATCGAGTGTCTGTCCTGCCGGATAATGTCGGCATGATGTTTTTCGACGACAATCGGCCCGAATTTCTGCCCTACGGCCTGCGCTGTGACGAGTGGCGCGGCATTGTCATGACCCGCCCCGATCGTCACAACGACGTGGAGGTGAACTTCTTCGTCAACGGAGGCATGACGTATTTGCTCGGAGGGCGGAAGGTCACCATTCCGCCGGGACGCCTTGCGATCTTCTGGGGCACCGTTCCTCATCAGATACTGGCCTTCGACAGCTCGGATCCGTACTATGTCCTCACGCTGCCGCTCGCTTGGTTCATGGGCGTCCACTTCCCGGCCAAGCTGGTCATGCCGCTGCTTCACGGCTCGTGCATCGTCGATCCATCCCCGTTGGGCGGGGGCTGCGACGAGTTCATGTTCAAGAACTGGGTGGCGGATTTCCAGAGCGGCCGCAACAACTGCGAGCACTGCGCCTTGCACGAGATCGAGGCACGTCTGCTCCGGCTGGCGGTCAATCTGCCGGAACTCGACGCGACGTCTGGCGCGAAGTCCGAGCACGCGGCATTTGTCGATACATCCGGCCTCGGCAAGGTGGAGCAGATCGCGGCCTATATCGCGCAGCATTTCACGTCGAACCTGAGCGTAAAGGACATCGGGCAGGCTGTCGGCCTCAATCCAAACTACGCGATGAGCCTCTTCCAGTCGTCGTTCGGCACCACGCTCGTCTCTTATCTGACGGAGTTGCGCCTTTCCAACGCGCAGCGCTTGCTGGCCACGACGCGCGAGAGCATTTCGGACATCGCGATGAATTCCGGCTTCAACTCGATCAGTCGCTTCAACACGGTCTTCAAAGAAAAATGTGGATGTTCGCCCCGCGAATTTCGCGAGCGGGAGGTCGTCGTCCGTGTGCCGTCCGCCACCTCGGCCTGCCATCTGAAGAACTCATAGGAGAAAGGTGTGCAGTAGCGCCATTCGGGTCTGTCCCTTCACAAACGGGGATGCTCCCCATAAAGGGTTAGGCCAGCGGGTTTCCCGAGAAAGCGCCGGTCGCGGCATCGTGGAAGTCGAGGACGGCGTCGTCCGCGCGCGGGCCGTTGAGGGTGTCGAGGTACTGGCACACGGCATGTCCCTTCGACTTCTCCGCATATTCGGCCAGCCAGGACCCCTTGTCGGCGAGTTGCTCCGGGGTGCCGGGTTCTGGCCAGACGAACTTACGGCCCTTGACGCGGATGCGGTGCGGCTTGGGCGTGAGCCGCGCCCGGAAGCACTGCTGGCTGGCGCAGAGGCAGGCGTAGAGCGAGTCGGCGTGGAAACGATTCATCAGCCGGGTACAGGCGTCGCTCGTGGGAGCGATATCGACGTTCTGGACGACAAGCCGGTAGCCGTTTTTCGTCAGATAGAGTCGAATGGGATGGAGCCCTTCGGTTGCGTCGTGCGCGGCGTCGACGATTTGCTTGAGCGTGTATTCCGCCGGGGGGAGCGGTTCGGGCCGGGCGCGGCCGAAGAGGGTGGCGAACCAGGAAGGC
>JAAZAI010000065.1 GCA_012514445.1 Lentisphaerota bacterium | reverse complement strand
CTGTACCGCGTCACGGCCGTCAACCGCGTCGGCGCCCTGGGCGAGCCTTCCGCCGGTGTCGAAGTCGAGACCCTGCCCCCGCCCGCCGTCGTGGCGGACTTCTTCGCCGCCCCGCTGCAAGTGCGCTGCGTGCCGCTGTCCTGGGCCGCCAATCCCGAGCCGGACGTCGAAGGCTACGAGCTCGAACGTGCCGAAGGCGCGGCGGGGGCCTTCGCCAAGCTGGAGCGCATGCGTGGACGCGGGACGACGACGTTTCTGGACGGTCGGCGCGATCCGGGCAATCTGCCCGACGCCCAGACGTACCGCTATCGCATCCGCGCCTTCAACGACGTGGGCGCGTTGGGCGAGTGGACGCCGCCGGTCGAGGCGACGACGCGCCCCGTCCCGCCGCCCCCCCAGGGCATCGCCGCCGCAGGCGGCTTGCCGCGCGCCGTCGAGGTCGCCTGGACGGCCTCCGAGGACGACAAGGTCGTCGCCTACCGCGTCCAGCGCACCGAGGGCGCGGGCGGCCGGTGGGAGGATGTCGCCAAGATCGCCGGGCGCGAGTGCGTGCGCCTGCTCGATCGCGCCGGCGCGGCCGCGACCGCGCCGACGGGGCGGCTCAAGGACGGCACGGGGTACCGCTACCGCGTCTGCGCGATCAACACGGCCGGCGCGGAGTCGCCTTGGTCCGCGGAGGCGACCGCCGTGACGAAGCCCGCGCCCGTGCCGCCCGCGGGACTCGGCACGACGCAGGACGTGGCGGGGAAGGTCGTGCTCGTCTGGGAGCCGAATCCGGAGTCCGACATCGTGGCGTATGTCGTGGAGTCGCGCGCGGCGGACGGGTCCCGCTGGCGCGATGTCGCCCGCGGCGAGTCGTGCGTCGCGGAGGAGACGGGGCTCGCCGCCGGCGAGCATCGCGTGTATCGGATCAAGGCCGTCGACGCGGACACGCACGAGAGCGCATGGTCGGCCGAGGCCGTCGGCGCCGCGCGGCCGCTGCCCGCGAGCCCCCAGGCGCTGAGCGCGGCGTGGACGGGCGGCGGGGCGACGCTGACGTGGCGGCCTCCGCAGGACGGCATGTCGGAGTACCGGCTCTACAAGAAGGGGCTGCTCTCCTCCGAGCGCATCGCCACGAGCCCGGAGCCCCGGGCGACGATCGATGCGGCGGCCGTGGGCAAGCGCATCACGGTGGTTGTGACGGCGGTGGACGAGGAGGGGCTGGAGAGCCGACCTTCGGAAGCCTTGGAAATCCAGGCGCCTGGCGCCTAGCCCCGGCATCGACATCGCAGCAGGCCAGCCCCCGCAAGGACGGGGAAGGAGGTCGGAATGAAGACAATGACATTTTCAATCCGGGCGATCCGCTTCGCGGCCGCCGGAATCCTGACCCTCGCGTGTCTGGCGCCCGCGGATGTCGTGCCGGGTTCGAAGAAGGTCGACCCCGTGCGCCAGGCCGCCTGGAACGCCGCGCAGCAGCAGGCCGCGGGCAAGATCGACCGCTTCGATGCGGCGGTGAAGTCCGGGAACCCGGACGCCATCCGCCAGACGACCCTCGATCTCCAGGCCGACCCCATTGCCGTGCAGAAGCTCAACAACGGCGGACGGCGCGATCTGATCGACCGTCACATCGCCGAGACCCAGTCTGTCCGCAACGCAGCCAAGGACAACATCAAGCGGGACATGGCCGACAAGTGGAACGCCGACCATCCCCACGATCCCATCACGCCCGACGACGTCGAAATCTTCGAGCCCACCAACTACAAGAAGCCCGGCGCCGAGCCGCGAACGCCCCAGGACTGGGACGTCACGGTGCGCGTGCGCGGCAAGGACGTGCCGCTCTCGCAGTCCAAGGGCGTCGTCGAGGGCTCTTTCTACAAGGCCGCCGGCGGCGAGAAGACCTTCGGCAAGGGCTCGACGCCCGAGTCCGTCGCGCACCAGCAGGCCGTGGAAGTGACCGATAGCGGCAGCCTCGAATCCTACAAGGAGCCGGACAAGATTCTCGGCGGCAAGGACGCGCCGCCCGATCCGGGGAGCAAGCTCAACGACGCCCAGGATCTCGGCGAAGTCATCGAGTACAAGAGCAATCTGGCCCGCAACAAGGCCGACGCCGCGCGCGCCGGTGGCAATCAGGTCGAGGGCGTCAGGCAGGATTTCGAGCAGATGCGCCAGGCGGTGAAGCAGTACGACAAGATCACCGATCCGCGCGTCAAGGCGCAGGGCGGCAAGGTCGGGAACCAGGTCGAGGCCGGCATGAAGATCATGCGCGACGTCGCCGACATGAAGATATCCCCCGAGCAGGGCCGCGCCTTGCTCGCCGAAATGGGCGAGACGCCCGAGTCGATCACCCGCAAGGCCGCGAGCCAGGTCGAAGCGGCGCAGAAGTTGAAGCCGCCCGACGCCCCCAAGGCGCCGGATGCGCCTAAGACGACCGCGCCCGATGCCCCGAAGACGACCGCGCCCGATGCGCCTAAGACGACCGCGCCCGATGCCCCGAAGACGACCGCGCCCGATGCGCCTAAGACGACCGCACCCGATGCTCCGAAAGTCGCGGCTCCGGAT
>JAAZAI010000545.1 GCA_012514445.1 Lentisphaerota bacterium | reverse complement strand
TCGTCGAAGCTTCCGTATTTGGGCAGCACGCCCTCCGGCACGCCGAACTTGTTCCACCAGAGCATTCGCGTGGCGTCCGTGTTCCAGAGCAGGATGTAGGGCACCGCCTCGGCGACGATGCCGTCGATCTCGCGGCAGACGTCGTTGCGCTCCGCCAGGGAGAAGATCGTCTTCTGCCGCTCGATGAGATCGTCCACGCGCGGATCGGCGAAGCCCGTGATGTTGTTGCCGCCCTCGGCGGAGGCCTGGGCGGATGCCCACATGCCCTCGGGGTCCTTGCGGAGGCCGGCCGACCACGCGGCCCATGTCATGTCGAAGTCGTAGGCGTCCATGTCGCGCGCCCAGGCCGCCCAGTCCTTGTGCTCGATCGCGAGTCCGACGCCGGCGGCGGCGAGATCGCCCTTGTAGCGCGCCAGGAACTTGTCCGAAGTGCCGCCGTTGGAGAGAAATTTCACGACAAGCGGTTGCCCGTCCTTGGCGAGCATCCCGGTGGCGGGGTCCGGCTTCCAGCCGGCTTCGGCGAGCAGGGTCCGGGCCTTGGCGGGGTTGAATTCGAAGAACGGATTGGGGCACGGGCGCTGCGCGTCGTAGAGATCCTCGAAATACGAGCGGTGGAGGAAGTACTGCCCGTACATCATCGTGGCGTTGAGCGTCTCGCGGTCCAGCAGATGCGCCAGCGCCTGGCGCACGCGCACGTCGTCGTAGGGCTTGCGGCGCAGGTTCATCGCGAAGCCCTGGAAGCCGACGGGCGCCTGGTTGCGGATGGCGCGCTTGACGATCCAGTTGCGGTCGAAGCGCTCGCCGTGCGTCTCCTGCACCCAGATGCGCGCCGTGTAGACGGGATAGTAGTCGAAAAGGCCCTTGCGGAAGGCGTCCCAGGCGTTCTCGGGATCCGAGAAGAAACGGTACTCGACGACGTCGAAGTTGAGCAGATGCCAGTTCCACGGCTTCGCGTCCGCCCACCAGTCGGGGCGCCGCGCCATCTGCAGCGACACGTTCTCCTTCATCGCGCCCAGCCGGTAGGGACCGGAGACGACCGGGAAATCGAAGTTCAGCGCGTTGAAGTCCCGCCCGGCGAAGACGTGCGAGGGCAGGACGGGGAAGCCGCCGGCGGCGCCGAGATTGCGCCAGTGCACCTCGCCCGCCGTGAAGCGGATGCGATCCGGGGCGAGCACCTCCGGCGGCGTCGCCGTGAAGGTCTGCAAGGCCACCTTGTGCGGGCCCGTGAGATGGGCGGGATCCATGATCGCGTCGAACGTCCACTTGACGTCCGCCGCCGTGACGGGACGTCCGTCGCTCCACCGCGCCTCGGGGTCGATCGTGAAGGTGAAGGCGCGACCGTCGGCGGAGACCGTCCAGCGCGAGGCGAGGCCTGGGGCGTATTCGCCCGTGGCGTCGTCCATGCCGAGCAGGGATTCGTACATGAACCCGAAGACGCGCGAGCTGAAGACGTTGTTGTCGAGCAGCGGGTTGAGGCTCCTGGGCACGCTCCCGGCGGCGACGACGATGCGTCCGCCGCGCACGGCCCGCGGCGAGGCGTGGCGGCTCGGGGCGGGCTTCCAGCCCGCCTCGGGGTATGAACGCTCGCCCGCGGCGTCCGCGGCCGCCGCCGCCGACACCGCGATTCCGCAGAGCACCCCGCCGATCGCCTTCGTCCAGAACATTGGGCAGACGATTTCAGTTATACCTACTTGCCCATGGCCCGGAGGTTGCGCAGGCAGCCTTCGATGCATTGCATCGGGGTGAGCGATCCGTAGTCCTCGTGCTCCACGATGTACCACTCGGTGCCGCCGACGGTCTCGCAGGCCTCGAAGACCGCCGCCCAGGGCACGGAGTCCTCGCCCACCAGCGCCGCCGCGTCGTCGCGTTTGAACGCCTTGATGTGGATCGTCTTGATGCGCCCCGGCTGCGCCCGCACGTAGGCCGCGCCGTCGGCGCCCGCGCGATAGACCCAGCCCATGTCGAACTGGATCTCGACATCGGAGGTCAGGCAGTCGAGCATCAGCGCGAAGGGGACTCGGTTTTCGACGAAGCGGAATTCGAAGTCGTGGTTGTGGTAGCCCACGGAGCATCCCGCCGCCTTGGCGCGCGCGGCGGCCTCGTTGATCGCGGCGCAGGCGCGGCGGTACCCGTCGAGGCCGCCCGTGTACTTGCCCGCGAGGGACGGCACGTTGAACCGGCGGCAGCCGATTTCGCCATAGGCATCGAGCGTCGCCTGGAAGGCGTCGCCCAGGAGCGCGTCGAGTCCGACATGGGCGCCGGCGACGCCAAGGCCGAAGTCCTTGAGCAGCTTGAGCCAGTCTTTCGGCGGCGTGTTGCCGAGGCCGGCGGTCTCGACGCCCTGGTACCCCATCTTGGCGATGGCCTGGAGCGTCCCGGGAAGATCCCGCGCGACATCCTTGTTGACCGACCACAACTGAACTCCGACGGGAATCTTGCTCGACATGGTGAAATCCTCCGCTGCACGACCTTGAAAATCAAAACGGCGCCTGACGCACACGCGCTTCGCCAATGCCGGTTGAGTCTATCGGCATCGCCTGCCCGATGTCAACCGCAATCATTCTTGCAAATTGCACGGTGGACTTCAAGCGTCGTTTTCGGTAAAATTTCGATCAAAACATCAATCATCGACAACACACGCGGAGCAGGATTCGGCAATGACAGCACAAGCAGCGGAAATGACCCAGACCGTCCTCGGAGGCCTCGGCATCTTCCTTCTCGGAATGAAGCTCCTTTCGGACGGCATGCAGGCGCTCGCAGGCAGCAAACTCAACCGCTGGATCCACGCCGTCACCGACAAGAGGCTCGTCGGCATTCTCGTCGGCATCGGCGTGACCTGCATCATCCAGTCCAGTTCCGCCACCACCGTCATGGTCGTCGGGTTCGTCAACAGCGGCCTGATGACGCTGATGCAGGCGATCGGCGTCATCTTCGGCGCGAACATCGGCACGACGCTGTCGCTTTGGATTCTGACGCTGCCGGCGGTCTCGAAGTACGGCGCGATGATCATCGGCGCCTCGGCGATAGTGTACTTGTTCGCCAAGAAGGAGCGGACCCGCTTCATCGGCATGGCGGTTCTGGGGCTGGGCATGCTCTTCTTCGGCCTGGAGCTGATGTCGGACGGCTTCAAGCCGCTCCAATCCAACCCCTCGCTGCGCAACGCGCTGGCGCTCTTCGAGGCCGGCAGCACGCCGGGATTCATCAAGTCCGTCCTGGTCGGCACCGTCGTCACCGCCATCGTGCAGTCCTCCGCCGCCGTGATCGTCATCGTCATGAGCCTCGCGGTCAACGGCGTGCTGGATTTTCCGACATCCGTGGCCATCATTCTGGGCTCCAACATCGGCACCACCATCACGGCGGCGCTGGCCTGCATCGGCGCGTCCCGCGCCGCGATCCGCGCCAGCCTCGCGCACACCTTGTTCAACGTCTTCGGGGTGCTCTGCGTCACGTTGGTGCATACGCCCTTCATCGAGTTCACCGAGAAGATGGCCCTCTGGATCACACAGAACAAGACCGGCACGCTGGCCTTGAAGGACTTCACGGTGGCCATCGCCTGCGTCCACACCGTCTTCAACGTGAGCTGCACGATCATCTTCTTCCCCTTCATGAAGGCGCTCGCCGCCTTCGTCACGTTCCTCGTCCCCGTCCGCAAGAGCGAGGCGAAGAGCGAAGCCTACAAGCCCAAGTATCTGGACAAGCGCCTCCTCAACCAGGCGCCCATCGCCCTGGAGCAGGCCAAGAAGGAGATCCTGCGCATGGGCGACTTCTGCCTGGAGATGTGCGACGATCTGCAGCAGATCCTCAACTCTGGTCGCAGCGCCGAGATCGAGGAGGCCATCTTCCGGGGCGAGGAGAACCTGGACGTCGCCCAGATGGAGATCGCCGAATACGTCAGCTCGCTGCTCCACGACAACGTCTCGCACGAGGTCGCCGTCTCCGCCCGCCGCGAGATCAAGCAGGCGGACGAGTTCGAGTCCGTGAGCGACCACATCCGCAACGCGCTCAAGGCCTACCTCAAGATCCGCAACGCCGGCGAGGAGCTCACCGATGTCGCGATGGCCGAAGTCAAGGACCTCTGCGTCCAGGTTCGAGGCTACTGCGTCCAGATCATCGACATCGTCAAGGAGGGCAGCAAGGCCCGCGTGGCCGAGGCGACCGTGCGCAACAAGGAGATCGACACCGTCGCGAAGCACTATCGCGACTGCCACATGCAGCGCCTCGCCGTCACCTGCATCGCGCCGGTCAAGAGCCTCGTCTACTCCGACATCGTCATCGCCTTCCGCCGCGCCAACGACCACCTGCTCAACGTCGCCGAAACGCTCCAGGGCTGATCACAGCTCCGCCATGACCGCGTCGGCCACTTCGCGGCCGCGCGGCGTGAGCGCGTAGGCGCCTCCCGGCAACGCCGCCAGAAGCCCCTGGCTCGTCAGCTTCTCGCAGACCGCCAGCCGTGCGCGCCCCGTCGCCGTGGCAGGGTTCGGACGCACGCCCGCGGCAAGACGGAACCCCGTGACGAACCGTTCGTGCTCGTCATCCTCCGGAGACAGGGACTCCTCGTCCGCCGGCGGCGGGCGGCCCGCGTCGAGCGCCGACGCCCAGGCGCTGAGATCGGGCGCGTTCGTCCGGCGCACGAGCCCCAGGCGCGAGGCGGCCGCGGGGCCGAGGCCGATGTAGTCCTCGCCATGCCACACGGCGAGGTTGTGGCGGCATTCGAAGCCGGGCAGCGCGTAGTTGGAGATTTCATAGCGCGCGTACCCCGCGCGGGCCAGCGCCGCCTCCGCCTCGGCCAGCGCATCGAGCGTTTCGTCGTCCGCAGGCATCTTCACGCGCCCGGCGCGGACGTCCGCCGCGAGCGGCGTCCCCTCCTCCACCGTCAGCGCATATACCGAGAGATGTCGCGGTTCGAGCGCGATCGCCTGCACGAGCGAACGCCGGAAGGACGCGCCGCAGCAGCCGGGAACAGCGGCGATGAGGTCGAGCGACACGTTGTCGAAGCCCGCGTGGCGGAGTGCGGACGCCGCCGCGAGCGTGTCGGCCACCGTGTGCCGGCGCCCGAGGAAACGAAGCGCGGCGGGATCGAACGTCTGCGCGCCGAGGCTCACGCGAGTGACGCCCGCGGCGCGCAGCGCCTCGGCGAGCGGGGCGTCGACGTCGGCGGGGTTGAGTTCGACCGTGAACTCCGCGCCGTCCGCCAACGCGGGCAGCGCGGCGGCCAGCGCGCGCAGACCGTCGGGGCCGAGGCTCGACGGCGTGCCGCCGCCGAGATAGAGCGTCGTCGGGCGCGCCCCCGGCGCGCGCAGCGCGCCTTCGCGGCCGATCAGCCGGGGAAAGGCGGCGAGGGCTTCGGCCGACGCCCCGGTTTCCGAGTGGAAGGCGCAGTAGCGGCACTTCGAGACGCAGAAGGGCACGTGGACGTAGAGGTTCATTGCGGATGGTCGGCGACCGACCGGTCGACGACCGCGTAGAACGGAAACCGCGCGGGATCGTCGCCCAGAGGCCAGCGTTTCCAGCGCCGATAGACCCAAAGCCATTGCCCGGGGTTGGCGAGGATCATCCGCTCGAGCCCCGCGACGATGCGGGCGGTGATCGCCTTGGGCGCGAGGGCGGCGGCCTCCTCCGAGGTGATTTCGTCGTAGATGGCGAGACGGTAGCGGTCCTCGTCGGCGTCGTGCACGACGCCGACGAGGCCGACGGGCACCTTGAGGCGGTGGGCGATATGGCCCGCGGCGTTGGAGAAGGCGGCGGGCAGCCCGAAGAAATCGAGGTAGAATCCGCCGTCGGAGGGATCGGTGTGCTGGTCGAGAAGGATCGCCACGAGGCTGTTCTGGCGGAGCGCGCGCATCATCCCCATCATCGCGCCCTCGCGGGCGATCACGTGCTGGCCGGTGGCCTGGCGGAACTTCAGCAGCGGCATGAGCGTCCGGTTCGTGCCGATGGGACGGTAGACGCTCCACATCGAACGCCCGCGCAAGGCGATGTACTGCCCGCCCAGCTCCCAGTTGCCGAGGTGCGCCGTGACGAGGATACCGGGGAATCGGCCGTCGATCCAGCGCGACATCGCCTCGTCGGCGGGGGCACAATGACGCGCGACGCGTTCGGCGGTGTGGCGGGAGAACCAGAAGTAGTCGAGGAGGACGAGGGCCGCGTGGTCGAACGCCGCGCGGAGGATTGCGCGCTTCTCCTCCGGCGACTTCGTGGCGCCGTAGACGACGTCGAGGTTCGCCCGCGCGACGCGGCGTGCGCCGCTGGGGATGCGCGCCATCGCGGCGCCGAGGGCGCGCGCGAGGCGGCGCACGGCGCGGCGGGAGAGGCGCGGGACGAGGTGCGAAGGCAGCCAGAGCGCGACGGCCTCGACCGGCGGCAGCAGTGCGCGGCGGAACCGCTGAGAGGCGCTCGGGGTGCGGTCGGGCGGGAACGGATTGTCTCGGCTCGGCTTCATGGCGCCTCCTGCCGCGGCGCTAGGCGCCGCAGGACCCCGCGCCGGACGCGGCGCCGTACTGCATCCGGTGAAGGCGGCTGAAGATGCCGTCGCGGGCGAGCAGCTCGGCCTGGGTCCCGTACTCGGCGACTCCGCCCCCCGCGATCACGGCGACGTGGTCGCATTTGGCGATGGTGGAGAGGCGGTGGGCGATGACGATCACGGTCATGCGGCCCATCAGCTCGTCGATGGCGGCCTGGACGATGCGCTCGGACTCGGTGTCCAGCGCGCTCGTGGCCTCGTCGAGGATCAGCATGGAGGGGTTGCGCAGCAGCGCGCGGGCGATGGCGATGCGCTGCTTCTGTCCGCCGGAGAGGGAGACGCCGCGCTCCCCGACGACGGTGTCGTAGCCCTGGGGCTTGTCGAGGATGAACTCGTGCGCGTGGGCGAGGCGCGCGGCGTGCTCGACGCGTTCGCGCGAGGCGTCGGGGCAGCCGTAGGCGATGTTCTCGGCGATCGTCGCGTTGAAGAGGAACGTGTCCTGCATAACCAAGCCGATGGTCCCGCGCAGGGACTCGATCGTGAAGGACCGGACGTCCTCGCCGTTGCGCAGCAGCGCGCCCGCCTCGGGGTCGAAGAAGCGCAGGATGAGGCTCACGATCGTGGTCTTGCCGCCGCCCGAGGGGCCGACGACGGCGAGACTCTCGCCCGCCCGGATGGTCAGGTTGAGCCGATCGAAGACCTTGCGCTCGCCGTAGCGGAACGCGACGTCCCGGAACTCGAGCGTCTCCAGAGGGCCGGCGAGCGGCACGGCGCCGGGCGCGTCGCCCACGGCGATCGGCGTGTCGAGGATCTCGAAGACGCGGTCGGCGGCGGCGGAGCTCTGCTGGATCTCCATGCTGATGCGGCCGATCTTCTTGACGGGCTCGTAGAGCGCCCAGATCGCGCAGGCGAAGATGACGCAGTTCATGATGGGCATCTGCACGGCCATGGCGTAGACCAGCACGCCGATGCCGCCGAGACCGCCCACGATGTGGGTGATCGGATCGTTGAGCGCCTTGGCCTTCGTGGCGTTGACCATCTGGCGGAAGAAGCGGCGGCATTGGCTCGCGAAACGCGCCTCCTCGCGCGCCTCCTGTCCGAAGGCCTTGACGACGGCGACGCCGTCGAGGGACTCCTTCATCACCGAGGTCAGCAGCGCGAGCTGGCGCTGGCCTTCGCGGCTGATGCGGCGCAGGCGCCGGCCGATCAGGACGATGGGGACGACGACGGTCGGGAAGAGCACCAGCGAGAAGAGCGCCAGACGCCATTCGGTGAGGAGGATGTAGCCCAGCACCATGACGAGCATGACCGGCTGCCGGATCATGTCGGTGACGACGGACGTGACGGTGTGCTGGAGCAGCTGCGTGTCCGCGACGGCGCGCGAGATCATGTCGCCGGAGCTCGACGAGTTGTAGAAGCCCAGGGAGAGCTGCTGGAGGTGGGCGAAGAGCTTCACGCGCAGATCCATCACGACGCGCTGACCGACCCATTGCAGATAGTAGATGCTCGCGAAGACCGCCAGCGAATTGAGGATGATGACGACCATCAGCGCACCGCACATCGCGAGCAGCGCGCCGATGCCCATGCGCTCGAGCCGCTCCAGATCCTCCTGCGGCAGGAAGCGCTTGGCGAGGGCTCCCGTGACGCCGTCGAGCGGCGCCGGCTCGGCGGAGCGCGCCACGCGGGGCGCGCCCCCAGGACTCCGCTCTGCGCCTGCGGCTGCCCCAGCGCCTGCGGAGAGTCCTGGGTGGGCGCCCCCTGTGGCGCCCGCCTCCGCGCCTGCGGAGAGTCCTGGGTGGGCGCCCCC
>JAAZAI010000544.1 GCA_012514445.1 Lentisphaerota bacterium | reverse complement strand
CCCCTGGGAACGCGGGGCTCTGCACCCGCCGTGTAGAAAAATGCGAGTGCGGAGCCTCGCGATCCCAGCGCCCCGCACACCGCCGTGCAAAGTGGCGGCCGGGTCTTGTCCCCGGAACCCTCGCGAGAACCTGCCCACATCCGGCGACTGGCCGATACTAGCGGCATTGACATCGCGATATCGATGTGGTAACTTTTTAATAAATAGCGCATCATAATCTCTGGTGCGTCCGCCTGCGAACAATGGAGTCGATATGAAGATACTCTTGAGCTGGATGCTGGTTATGACTCTGAATCTAGGCGTGGCGATGGGACAACCCCAGGCGGATCGCTATCCATGGCCGGGGGCGGCGGCGAAGACGCCGGTTCTCGCCTCGCATCTGGACGCGGCGGCATACGCGGCTTGGTCGGATGGCAAGGAGGAGACCCCGGCGAACGGGCCGTCCTGGGTATTTTGGACCGCCGACGGGAGCAGGGTCGGCCACAGCGGCGTGGCGTTCGGAACCGACAAGACGCCCGGTCCCCGGCACCTGCGCATCGGCTTCACGAAGGCGGTTCTCGCGGGGTCGGTTCTGGCCGAGGGCAACGTCCGCGTCAGTGCCCTGAAACCCGGCGCGCCGTATCCGGGGGCGATGGAGGACGACGACCAATGGCTGCCCGCGCAGCGCCTTTCCCCCGACGGCCCGACCTCCGAGCAGACCGACCGGGGCGAGTGCGCGGTCTGGGTGCTGCCCCCGGGGACGACGACGCGCGCGCTGCGGTTCACGCACGTCGCCCCCGAGACCGACGCCGTCTACGAAGGCTGTCTGGCGGGCGCCTTGGTGCTCGAGGAACGGCTTGTCAACCTCGCTCCTTTCGCCATTCCCGCCGCCCGGTCGAACGACAAGAGCATCGCGCGGATCGCCAACGGGAAGTCCGATGGATGGAACGCGTGGGAGAACATGCGCATGGACCCGGCTCTTCGCGACAGCCGGCCGGTGGTTTCGGGCGAGCACCCGGAGTGGGTCATGCTCGTCTGGTCGCAGCCTGTGAAGCTGGATGCGCTCATGGCGGTATGGTGCGGTTTCGGCTCGGGGGACATTCAGGCGTATGCGGGGCCGGCTGATCGCCATCCGCGAGATTCGTCCGAGATGGACTGGAAGACGATCGCGAGTCCGTCGGGATTCGAGTCGGGCTATCCTTCGGCGTTCTGGCCCTGCACGTTCCCCTTCAAGCAGGCCGTCTCCACTCGCGCGATCCGGGTGCGCGTCACTTCGGTCACGCCCGGCGACCATCCCCACGTCAAGAACAAGCCGATGGACGGACGCCGCATCTGGCTGGGCGAACTCCTGGCCCTTCAGAACATCAAGTCGGCGGATCTCGAGGCGGTTGATCGGCCGAAGGCCGAAGTCGTCGCGGCGCCACATGCGCCCATCCCCGTGCCGTTCACCCTGCCGGAGGCCGGATACGTGACGCTGGTGATCGAGGACGCCGACGGCATGCGCGTGCGCAACCTCGTTTCCGAGACCTTCTTCCCCGCAGGCGACAACATCGCCTGGTGGGACGGGACGGACGATCTGGGGCGCGACAAGGATGCGGCGAGTCACGGGCTTTACAACATCCCCGCCCGTTTCGTGACGCCCGGCGCCTACACGGCCCGGGGCCTTTGGCGCAAGGAGGTCGAGGCGTTCTACGAGTTCGCCGTCTACGCGCATGGCGATCCCCCCTGGAGCCTGCCCGACCATACGGGAGGCTGGCTGGCGAATCATTCGCCGCCCAGCGCGGCGCTCTTCGTGCCGGCAAGCCATTCGCCGACGCGCGAGCCGGCGGTCTTCCTCGGCGCCTACGTGACCGAAGGCCCGGACGGCCTGGCGTGGGTCGATCTGGACGGACGCAAGCGCGGCGGCATGAAATGGATCGGCGGCACCTGGACGGCGGCGCCGTTTCTGTGCCGCGACGTGGCGCCGGGCGCCGATACGAACGTCAGCGCCT
>JAAZAI010000543.1 GCA_012514445.1 Lentisphaerota bacterium | reverse complement strand
TCGCGGCAGCGGCGGCCGTGCTCGACCCAGAAGTCGCGGATCCCCTTGCGACGGTTCGTCAGCGGACAGCCGTCGGCGGCCTTGGGGTGGCCGAAGAAGGTGGGGTTGAAGTCGATGCCGATGCCGAGGGCGTTCGCCCACTCGACCCAGTTGCGGAAGTTGTCGTACGTGATCGCGTCGCGGTCGGCATACCTGCCCTTGACGGGCTCGGCATAGCAGGCGTGGAGGTTGATGCGCGTGGTGCCGGGGAGGAACGACATCGCCTTCTCGAAATCGGCGCGAAGCTCCTCGGGCGTGCGGGCCTTGCCGGGGTAGTTGCCCGTCACGGCGAGGCCGCCGTCGACGCCCCCGGCCGCCTTCTCGAATCCGCCCACGTCGTCGCCCTGCCAGCAGTGCAGCGACACGGGGATGGCCAGCGTCTCCGCCACGGCCTTCTCGACATCCACGCCCAGCTTCGCGAAGACGTCCTTCGCGTAGTCAATGCCCTTGTTCTTCTTTGCCATCGTCTTGCTCCTGATGTGTTTGGTGAGGTGGCGGCGCCGCGCTCCGGCCAGGCCGCGCATGGAAAAAAATCGAATCAGAGTCCCAGCATGTCGCGCAGGGCGTGGAAGCCCGGGCGCTGCGTCGCGAGCCATTCGGCCGCGCGCAGCGCGCCGGCGGCGAGGCCGCCACGTCCGGTCGCCTTGTGCACGAGTTCCACGCGTTCGCCATCCGCCGCGAACATCACCACGTGATCGCCCACGACGTCGCCGCCGCGCACGGCGTGGATGGCGATCGTCTCGGGGGCGCGCTCGCCGGTGATCCCCTCCCGGCCGTAGCACGCCACGGCGTCGAAGTCCACGCCGCGGCCGGCCGCGACGGCTTTCGCGAGCGCGATCGCCGTGCCGGAGGGAGCGTCCTTCTTGTGCCGGTGGTGCATCTCGACGATCTCGGCGTCGTAGCCGGAATCGAGGACGGCGGCAGCCTGCTTGACAAGGTTGAGGAGGAGGTTGACGCCAAGGCTCATGTTGGGCGCCATCAGCACGGGGACGACCTGCGCGGCGGCCTCGACGCTGGCCAGCTCGTCGGGCGTGAGCCCCGTCGTGCCGAGCACGTAGGCCTTGCGGTGGCGGCGTACGCACTCCGCCACGGCGGGAACCACCGTGTGGAACGTGAAATCGATCACGACGTCCGCCGCGGCCACGGCCGCCTCTGGATCGTCCGTCACCGGCACGCCGGTGGGCGGGCACCCCGCAACCGTTCCGGAATCGATGCCGACCATCGGATGACCCGGCTGCTCGACGGCCGCCGCGAGCTTGAGATTGGGGAAGTTCTTGACGGCCTGGACGAGCGCCGAGCCCATGCGGCCGCACGCGCCCATGATGGCGATGGAGATCATGTTGCGAGTTCCTCTTTTCGCTTCAGTAAATGGATGACATTGTACACGCATGCGCCACGGGCGGCAAGCGAATCCGTCGGGGATTTACGCGAAGCGCGGCATCGCATAAAATCATGGCGCGATGAAGTTCAAGAAGTTCGACTCCACCCATAACCGCCCCCTCCGTTCCCTCGGCGCCACGCTGCGGGCCGTCTGCTCGTTCGCGTGGCTCGCCGGGGCGGCGGTCTGCCCGGCCGAACCGCTCGTCCGCGTCTTCAAACAGGACGCCGTGGAAGTGAACGTCCGAATCGATCCGCCCGCCGCCGACCCGGCGAAGAACACCGAGGTGGTCGTCGAACTGGCCCACCCCGACAGCGTCGCCGTCACGCTGCCGGACGATCTGCCCGGCCGTTTCGAGGGCTTCGCGCTCGAAGGCTCCTACGTGGCGGAGTCCGCCCAGGCCGGCGCCGCGACGCGCAGGGCGCACCACTTCAACCTGCGTCCCGTGCCCGGCGCCGCGCGCCATCGCATCCGCCCGTTCGCGGTGCGCGTGAAGGACGCCTCCTCGCACCCGCCGCGCGAATCCTGGTTCGCGACGGAGATGATCGCCATCCCGGCTGCAACCGCCCAGGAGACCGCTCCCGCGACGGTCGAAACGGCGCTCGAGCCGCGCTACATCCGGCCCTCGCTGCGCGGCATCGGCCGGATCGCGCTGATCGCGCTCGGGGCGGTGCTGGCCGCCGCGCTGCTCTGGGCGCTGGGCTCGCGCATCGCCTTCGCCCGCAAGATCCGGCGCATGACGCCGCGCGAGCGCGCGTTGCGCGAACTGGCGATGCTCCTCGACCGCGGCCTGCCCGAACAAGGCCTCTTCAAGGACTTCTACATCGAACTGACCCTCGTCGTGCGCCGCTACATCGAACGGCGCCATGGCATCCGCGCCCCGGAGCAGACGACCGAGGAATTTCTGACCGCCGCCGCCGCCCACCCGGGATTCCGCGCGGAGGCCGTCCTGGGCCTGAAGGCTTTCCTCACCGCGGCGGACCTCGTCAAGTTCGCCGGCGTCATGGCCACGGTCGGCATGGCCGCCGAGGCGACGACCAAGGCGAAGGCGTATCTCGAAGGCGAAGCCGAGGCGGCCGAGGCGACAGCCCAGGCGAAGGAGGTGGCGCCATGATCGCGTTCGCCACGCCGCTCGCGCTGCTGCTCTTCATCCCCTGGGGCTTCGCCGCCTGGCGGCTCCTGCGCCGCGCCCGGCGGCAGGCGTCGCCGTTCCCAGGCCTCGCCCTCGTGCCCCGCGTCGTCACCTGGCGGCAGCGCCTCGGCGTCCTCCCGCCCTATCTCATGCTCGCCGGCCTCGCCGCGCTGATCTTCGCCGCCGCGCGGCCGCGCACCGAGCTCTCGAAGTCCCGGAAGACCACGGAGGCCATCGCGATCGAGATGACGGTGGACGTCTCCGGTTCGATGCTGGCGCTCGACTTCTCCCGCCGGGGCGCGCCGCCGGCGGAGCGAAGGACGCGGCTGGACGTCGTGAAGGAGACCTTCGCCGACTTCGTCAAGCGCCGGCCCGACGACCTGATCGGGCTCGTGGCCTTCGGCGGCTACGCCACCACGCGATGCCCGCTGACGCTCGACCACGCCGCGCTCCTGCACGTGCTCTCGAAGACCGAAGTCGCCGTGAACGCCGCGGACCAGCTCGAGACGGCGACGGCGATCGGCGACGGTCTGGCGATGGCGTGCGCGCGCCTGGCTTCCGCGACGAACGTCCAGTCCCGGATCGTCATCCTCCTGAGCGACGGCGAGAGCAACGCCGGCATCGTCACGCCCGAGCAGGCCACGGCGCTGGCCAAGCAGCAGGGCGTGAAGGTCTACACGATCGGCGTCGGCTCGACGGGCCTCGCGGAGGCTCTGGGGCGGGACATGTTCGGGCGCGAAGTCATCGGCATGATGAACGTGAGCATGGACGAGGCGGCCTTGAAGCGCATCGCCGCGGCGACGGGGGGCGAGTACTACAACGTCCGCACCCGGGACGCGCTGGAGACGGCGCTCAAGACGATCGACCAGCTCCAGAAGACCGAGATCGAGCAGTCGGTGTACCTCCGCTTCGAAGAGCACTACCGCCCGTTCCTGGCCTGGGGCGCCGCCGCGGTTCTCGCGGCCCTCCTCCTTTCCGCCAAGGCGCGCCACAGCCTGATCTAGCCATCGATCTCAGCGCGCGCCGAGAATGGCGGACGTGGCGGCGACCGCGAACAGCGCGGCGGTTTCGACGCGCAGCACCTGCGCCCCGAACGACACCGGGGTCGCGTTCGCCTCGCGGATGGCCGAATCCAGCTCATCCGGCGCAAAGTCGCCCTCGGGGCCGATCAGCCAGCCGACCGAGCCGGTGAAACCCGCTGCCCGCCAATCCAGCAGAAGCGCGCCGGCCTCCCGGGTCTCGCCCGTCAGCGCGCCGACGAGCAGACGCCCTTCAAAAGCCTGCATCGACCGCAGAGCGCCCGCCCAGTCGAGCGGCGCATCGACCTGCATGATCCAGCCGGAGCCGGACTGCCGGAGCGCCGACTCCGCGATCCGCTGCCAGCGATCCGACTTTTCGCCAGAGGCCGGACGAGCCACGGCGCGCGCGGACACGATCGGCACGAGGCGCGCCACGCCGAGCTCCGCGGCCTTCTCGACAAGCCAGTCCATCCGGTTCTGCTTCGCCACGCACTGGAAGAGCGTGATGGGCACCACCGGCCGAGGCAGGGTCTCCACCCCGCCATGCGGCTGGCACGTCACGCCGCGCTTCCCGACCGAGTCGACGATCGCTTCCCGGCGACGGCCCCGGCCGTCGAGAATCGTCAGCGCATCGCCGGGGGCGACGCGCAGCACGGAGGCCAGATGGCGGGACTCCGCCTCGCCCAGAGTGAAGGCGTCTTCGCCCAGCAGATTCTCGGTCGCGGCGATCGCGGTGTGCATGGCAAGTTGACGGACAGGAGACGGCGGGCGCCTATTTCGCGGCCTTGCGGACTTCGTCGCGCCGCGACAGGAACGCGGCGCCGTTCTGACGGAAATTGCGCGCCTCCGGGTACGAGGACTCGTCCGACGCGGCGGCGAACTCCTCCAGCGCCCGGCGCTGGCGGGAATTCAAATGCACGGGCACCTCGATCGCGATGCGCACGACGAGATCGCCGGCGCCGCGCCCGTTCACGAGCGGACATCCCTTGCCGCGCAGGCGGAAGGACTTGCCGTTGGGCGTTCCCGGCGAGAGCTTGAGCTTGGCGAAGCCGTCGACCGTCGGCACCTCCACCTCGCCGCCCAGCGCGGCCACGTCGGGCGGGACCGGGACGACGCAGGCGAGGTCGTCGCCGCTGCGTTCGAAGACCGCGTTTTCGCGGACGTGGAAGACGACGTGCAGATCGCCGTCGGCGCCGCCGCGCAGACCGCCCTCTCCCTTGCCGGCGACGCGGACGCGCGTGCCGGTGTCCACGCCCTTGGGGATTCGCAGGAGGATGTGGGCCTTCTCCTTGATGCGGCCGGAGCCGCTGCACGATTTGCAGGGCGTGCGCACGACGGAGCCCTGGCCCCGGCAGATCGGGCAGGGCTGCTGCATCCGGAAGAAACCGCCGCCGCTGATGACCGCGCCGGTACCCCCGCATTGCTTGCAGGTCTCGCGCTTGGTGCCCGCGGCCGCGCCGGAGCCATGACAGGTAGGGCAGTCCTTGCTCAGGGGGATCGCGATTTCCTTGGAGGCGCCGAAGAGGGCGTCCTCGAGGTCGATCTCCATGTCGAAGCGCAGGTCCTGCCCGTCCTCGGCGCCGGCCGGGCCGCGCGAGGCGCGGCGTCCGCCGCCGCCGAAGAGCGAATCGAAGATTCCCCCGCCGCCGCCCCCGCCGCCGAAGAGGTTGCCGAGGATGTCCGAGAGATCGACGTCCTGGGCATGGGAGAAATCGCGTCCGAAATCGAAGCCGCCCGGCCCGAACTGGGACTTGACGCCGTCGTGGCCGTAGCGGTCGTAGGAGGCGCGCTTGTTGTCGTCGCTGAGCACTTCGTAGGCCTCGGAGACCTCCTTGAACATCTCCTCCGCCTCCTTGTTGCCGGGGTTGCGGTCGGGATGGTGCTTCATGGCCAGCTTGCGGTAGGCCTTCTTGATCTCGTCGGCCGAGGCCGTCCGGGAAACGCCCAGCAACTCGTAGTAGTCCTTCTTCGAAGCCATGGCTACGCCTCCGTCCCCGCCGCGTCGGCCGGCTCGGTCTCTGTGGGCGCGGGCTCTGCCGCGGCCTCCTCTTGCGGATCCGCGACGACGATCACCTGGGCGGGGCGGAGCACGCGGCCGTTCAACGTGTAGCCCTTGCGGGTTTCGAAAAGCACGGTTCCAGGCTCGGCCGTCTCCGAAGGCATGAGGGAGAGGGCGTCGTGCTGGCTCGGGTCGAAGGCGCGGCCAAGCGCCTCGATCGGCTTGACGCCGAAGGACTCCAGGACGCGGACGAGCTCGTTGCGAACAAGGCGGAAGCCCTCGAGGTACGCGGCGATGTCGCCGCGGGCGTCCTTTTCCATGCTGGCCTCGGCATGGCCGAAGTGGTCGAGCACGGGCAGGAGGGACTCGACGAGGTCCTCGTTGGCGCGCTTGACCATGTCCACGTGGTCGCGGGCGACGCGCTTGCGATAGTTGTCGAAATCGGCCTGGAGGCGCAGCAGCCGGTCGCGGAGCTTCGCCTCCTCCTCGGAGGGATGGGAAGCGTTCGGCGACGCTTGCTGCTTTGCGGTTTCCTCTCCGCCGGAAGCCGCGGACTTCTCATCGGCAGGCGTCGCGGCCTCGGGAGGGGTTCCCTCGACGGGAGCGCCGGCGAGATCCACCTCGGAATCGGCGGTCTCCGGATGCCCGTGCTTGTGGTTGTCTTTGTGCTTCATTCCAAAAAATCTCCTGTAGTTCATGTTCGCCGCCTGGCGCTATGGGAAAATGACCTAATAGAGTACTCTTTTCCGACGTTTCAGTCAATCGCTGGTCAAATTGAGAGCCCGCGGTCCCGTTGCCGGGGTCGCGGAGCACGCGGGCGGAACACCGCCCTGGGCTCGTCGCGAGCGGCGAGATGCGGCGGGGCTCTCCGCCGGGGGCGTTGCGCATGGCGAGGCCGCCGCCATCAGCAGGCTCGCTTGCGGGCAAGGGCCTGCCCGCAAAAAGAGGGTAAAACCTTCGGGACGGCCTTGCGACACCGATCTCGATCACGACATCGATAGCGATTTCACCGCCCCATCAGCGGTGAGGCGGCGGTATTCCGTCGCCTCCACCGCATTGTTGGGGCTTCATTTCTGGAACATTTCCGTGAGAACACTGATCAATTTA
>JAAZAI010000542.1 GCA_012514445.1 Lentisphaerota bacterium | reverse complement strand
TCGGGGCGACGCGGTGCGACGCGCCGTTCGCGCAGTCCAGGACGATGCGCATCCCGCCCAGGTCGTATTCGCCGGGAAAGGTGCCCTTGCAGAACTCGATGTAGCGGCCGCCGGCGTCGTCAATGCGCTTGGCGCGGCCGATTTCGGAGGCGGGAGGGCGGACGCTGACGAGTTCGCTGGACTGCAGCAGGCGCTCGATCTCGCCCTCGAGACCGTCGTTGAGCTTGTAGCCGGAGGACGAGAAGATCTTGATGCCGTTGTCCTGGTAGGGATTGTGCGAGGCGGAGATGACGATGCCGGCGACGCAGCGCATCGACCGCGTCAAAAACGCGATGCCCGGCGTGGGAAGGGGGCCCGTGAGCAGGACGTCGACGCCCATGGAGCAGATGCCGGAGGTGAGCGCCGTCTCGAGCATGTAGCCGCTCAGGCGCGTGTCCTTGCCGACGAGGATGCGGTTGAGACCGGTGTGGTTGCGCTTCAGGACATGGGCCGTGGTCCTGCCGATCGCCATCGCCATTTCCGCCGTCATGGGGTGGATGTTTGCCACGCCGCGCACGCCGTCCGTTCCGAACAATGTACCCATTGGAAATCCCTGTTTAGTGACCCGTGTGGAAGTTGAGGTATTCGATGCGATGCATTCTATCAGAACGTCACCGCCAGCACAAGATCGCCGTGTTCGTCGACGGGATCGGTCAAACGGAAATGCGGACTGGCATTTTTCCGGGCGGTTTTGTATAGTTGCGCGCTCTGGATTGACAGCCATGCTGACCTCGGAATTCGACTACTCGCTCCCCCAGGAGCTCATCGCCCAGGTGCCGCCCGAAAAGCGCGGCATCTCGCGGATGCTCGTCCTCGACCGCGCCTCGGGCAGCATCGCCCACCACCATGTGGGCGACCTGCCCGGGCTCCTTGATCCCGGCGACCTGATGGTGTTCAACGACACGCGCGTCTTCTCCGCGCGAGTCTTCGGGACGTGGGCCGACACGCCCGGCAAGGTCGAAGTCCTCCTCGTGGAGCCGTCCATCGCCCATCCCGGCGCCTGGTCCGCCCTCTGCCGCAGTTCGCGCCCCGTGCGCCGCGGCGGCGTGATGGCGCTGGCCGACGGCGCGCTGCGCGCGACGGTGCTGGAGAAGACGCCCGACGGCCGCGTCGAACTGGCTTTCGCCTGCGACGGGGAATTCTTCGAAGTCCTCGACCAGCATGGCGTGCCTCCGGTGCCGCCCTATATCCACCGCGCCGACCACGACGCCCGCGTCGAGGTGGACAAAACCCGCTACCAGACCGTCTACGCCCGCGAGACGGGCGCCGTGGCGGCCCCCACGGCCGGACTCCACTTCTCGGACGAGCTGCTCGCCCGCATCGACGACGCCGGCATCCGCCGCGAATTCGTGACGCTGCATGTCGGACCCGGAACGTTCCGCCCCGTCAAGGTCGAGAAAATCGAAGAGCACGTCATGGACGCGGAACGCTACGAGATCCCGGAGCCGACCGCCGCGGCCGTCGCGGCGACGAAAGCCGCCGGACGCCGCGTCGTCGCCGTCGGCAGCACGAGCGTGCGCACGCTCGAGACCTGCGCGGACGCCGGTGGCGTCGTCAAGGCGGGGAAGGGGAGGAGTTCGATCTTCATCCATCCGCCCTATCGGTTCAAGGCCGTCGACGCGATGCTCACGAACTTCCACCTGCCCCGCTCGACGCTGCTCATGATGATCTGCGCGCTCGCCGGCAAGGAACTGGTCTTCCGCGCCTACGCGGAGGCCATCCGCGAAAAGTACCGCTTCTACAGCTACGGCGATTGCATGCTGATCCTGTAGAAACGTCATCCAGAAGCACGATGCAGCGTTCGTCCCGTTTTCTTCTTACGCCCGCGAAATCACGGTGTTTTTTCGGCTGTAAGGCCCTTTTTTGAGGATAAAAAAGCAATTAACCCATTGCGGTGGAACAAGGTTTCGACGACTACCGTCGCGACGTAGGGAGTCTGCGATGAGTTAAAGCACTGATGACGAGCTGTTTACGATCTAAATCGCCTCGGGCGCAAGTCCATTTTGTGAGCAATCGGAATCCGAAGTCGAGGGGAGCGCGTGGATGGTGTGTAAGGTTTCGACGACGACCGTCGCGGCGGCCCAGCGCTCTCACACTTTCGAAAGTGTGACAGTGGAGATGGTGTGCGTGGATGTGGACGCGGTGGCGTGAGGCCGAATAGGGCCGATTAGGAATTGTAATATCGAATACATTTCAATATTCAGACATCCTGACCTCGGCGGAAATGGAGATGGCACTTTTTGAACGCGATCCCCCGGCAGTATCGGCCTGCG
>JAAZAI010000541.1 GCA_012514445.1 Lentisphaerota bacterium | reverse complement strand
GTCGTTGAGATTGTGATCGACGAACGACCCGCTAAACGTGATGTCGCGGCCTTCGAGAAGCACCATGCGTTCGTCCATCAGGCGCCGCTCGCAGCGGGCCTTGCCGAAACGGAAGAGGCGCACGATCGTGACGTCGGGAATGCCGCGCCGGATGAGCCGGCCCATGAAGAAGCGCTCGAGATGGAAGGCGACGCCGTTGATGTCGGCGGGGAGCGTGTCGAGCCGGGCGCGGATCTCCTCGATCAGGGCGGGACGCAGATACTCGTCGGCGTCGAGGCGCAGAACCCAGTCGGTCTTGATCGGCAGGTTGTCGAGCGCCCAGTTGATCTGGTCGGCCTGGTTGCCGGGCCAGGCGTGCTGGACGACCTCGGCGCCGGCGGCCCGGGCCAGGTCGACGGTCTGATCGGTCGAGAAGCAATCGACGACAAAGACGGACGCCCCCAGGGGCCTGGCTAGCTCGATGCAGCGCTGGATGTGGCGCTCTTCATTGTACGTCAGGATGATGACGGAGAGGTTCATGGGGCTTTCAGCTTTGTCGCGAGCTTTGTCGTGAGCTTTGTCGACTGCGGAGAAATTTAACGCAGAGACGCAGAGTCGCAGAGGGGGAGTGGGGAGTGGTTTGACACGAAGGCGGGGGGATGCCGGCAAGGGGGGCACCTGGTAACACATCCCTTGTCTTAATCGTAATCCTAATCGTAATCTTAATCTTACACTGGATTCATTGTCACTTACTGAGTGAGCGGAACGGTGATTGACCCATGGACTTGCGAGAGACGGGGCTGAAGCCCCTGAACGGCTTCCGCCTGAAGGCGGGACTCCGACGCGGGTGTTCACCGACACAGACCTCCCCGTCGGAGTACCGGCTTTAGCCGGAAGTCTGCGAGGGCCTTCAGGCCCGGGTATACGGGAAAAGGGCGTTGTACCGTGAGACACGGCTGCCTGCAACTGCCGCCCGCTTCTCCATGCGCCCCGCCCAGCGCCCGATTCCCTGTGGCTAGCCGATTACAATCTATCGTTCTTTCCGTTCTTTCCCTGCGTAGGGTGAGTGTTCACGGAGCGGGGAAGAGGAGACGATCCAGATTGGCAAGACCGGTGCGGATTGGAACCAGGCGGATTCCGTCCACCATTTCCTCATGTTCGCCACCATACAACATGATCCTCCGGGCCTCGGGGTATTCCGAGGCGAAGGCCTTGAGGCCGCTGAAATCGCGGGCAACGGGCGAGCGCTTCCGCTTGACCTCGATCGCCGTGAAGGAGTCCTTGTCGTAGATAACAAAATCCACTTCCAGCCCCGTCGTCGTCCGCCAATAGGACAACTCGCCCGGGTACCCGCGCTGAGCCAGTAGGGCGCGGACATGCTGCAGCACCAGAGTCTCCAGCGCGGCCCCCTCGCATTCCTCAGCTGAATCCAGCGCTCCCCGCGGGCGTGCCGCGCGGAAAACGCCGGCATCGAAGAGGAAGAACTTGGGATGCTGCATCACGCGGCGCCGGGCGCGTCTCTGGAAAGCCGGCACCAGGACGCCGATCAACAGGTCTTCCAGAACGCCGAAGTAACTCTCGGCAAGCTTCCGGTGAATCTGGCACTCCCGCGCCACTTCAGTCATGTTCAATGGCTGGCCCTGCGAGAGGCTGGCCGCCTCCCAGAAACGCGCGAAGGCGCCGAGATTCCGC
>JAAZAI010000540.1 GCA_012514445.1 Lentisphaerota bacterium | reverse complement strand
TGGATGGCGGCTGGATGATGCTGCCGCTGGTCCTCTGCTCCGTGATCGCCGTGGCGATCATCATCGACCGCGCCCGCGCGTTCCGCGCCGCCGGATCGGACCACGAGGCGCTCCACAAGCGCGTCGTCGCCGAACTCGGCGCCGGCAACGTGGAGGCGGCCGCCGACGCCTGCGCCGCGTCGCAGGGCCCCGTCGCGGCGACCGTGCTCGCCGGGCTTCGCCGCTACACGTCGATGAAGGCCAAGGACAAGCGCCCCGAGGAGATCGAGGCGGTCGTCTCCAAGACGATGGAGGAGTACGCCCCGAAGGCCATGCACGGCCTCCAGAAGCGCCTCAACGGCCTCGTGCTCATCGCCTCCATCTCGCCGCTGCTCGGCATGACCGGCACGGTGACGGGCATGATCCGGTCGTTCGACGTCATGGCCGCCAGCGCGGGCCTCGACCCCGGGGCCGTCGCCGGCGGCATCGGCGAGGCGCTCATCACGACCGCCGCGGGTCTGCTCATCGCCATCCCCGCCGTCATCGCCCACAGCGCCTTCTCCAAACGCATCGAGGACTACACCGTGACGATCGAGACCTGCGTCACGGACATCCTCGAATTCATCAACGGCGACTAGGATACCGGATGAAGAAACCCGAGTTCAAGAATCTTGAAATCGACGTGCCGTCGTTCTCCGACATCGCGTTCCTGCTGATCATCTTCTTCATCCTGACGACCAGCCTGAGCCGGCCGCTGGGGCGCATCATCGACATGCCGTCGGCCTCGCAGCCCGACGAGCGGAAGACGGACCAGGGCACGCCGTCGGTGAGCATCCTCGCCGACCGCATCCTGCTCGGGCAGGGACAGGAGGAGGGCAAGGAGGTCACGCTGTCGGATCTGCGGGCGAGCCTGCTCGCGCGCGATCTCAAGAACGCCTCGGACAGCGACCGCATGGTCGTCGTCGAAGTCGCCGAGGACGTCGGCTACGAACGCTACTACCAGACCATCACGATGATCGCGGAGGCCGGGGGCATCATCGCGATGCTCACGGATTGACAAACCCATGATCAAGCGCAGGAAAACATCGCTTCCGATCATCCCCACCGCGTCGATGGGGGACATCGCGTTTCTGCTCATCATCTTCTTCATGCTCGCCAGCAACTTCATGAAGTCGGCGAACGTCAAGGCCGAGGAGCCCGCGAGCCCCGACGTGGAGCAGCAGGAGCCGGCGCTCGTCTCCGTGATCTACGACCAGGAGGGCAAGCTGTGGCTTCAGGGCGTGGAGATCGGGATGGGCGAGCTCGCGGGCGGCGTCCAGGTCGCGGTCGGCGACGACCGCAAGCTCCCCGTGCACGTCAAGATCGACAAGGCGAGCACGGGCGTGGACTTCCTCCCCGTGATCCGGTCGCTGAGCGAGGCGGGCGTGCGCATCATGCTGACCGGGGCGCGGGCCGACGAGCCCGCCTTGGCCGGTGGAATTTCAAATCAAGACCAGAGAGGTTCAAAATGACAAACAAGGATCCGGATCTGCTGCTCGAGCCGCTCGGGCGGTCCATCATGGTGAAGGCGCTGATCATCTCGGCGGTGGCGCATGTCG
>JAAZAI010000539.1 GCA_012514445.1 Lentisphaerota bacterium | reverse complement strand
GGGCAAGAACACAGTGTAAATGGGTCGAACAACACCGTGGATTCGTATCGGTGAAACCGCGCCGCTTCGCGTCCCGGTTCCACCGAACGGTCACGGTAGGCGTTGGAAACTAGAATCTTATCAAAGAAAAGAAATGAGAGTCTATTTCTATACACATCTTGCGCTCGTCCTTGAAATCGCGCTGCCCGTGTGCTATGGTTATGGCTCCGAACAATTTCCCTTCTTCATTGAGTGTATAGCATCTGTGGCGGCACTTTCGCTGGTCATCTCTTGGGCGTTCCCGATCCTTCTTTTCGTTTTAGCTCTCCGCAGAAAGGATAGGTGGGGCCTTGTGGCGGTGCCAATAGATGTCATCCTAGTCTGGTTTCATTTGATGGCTGTCATGCCGTTAGTGTCGTAAGGGTCATGGATATGCCTTCAACCCTCTCGACAAAAAGGATGAAAAGAGAGAGAATACCTACCAACAAGGTAGCCCCCCAACCGCCGTTCGCCTTCGGCTCCCGGCGGTTTGAGGTTGCTGTCGTTGTCGATGCGGCGATTCACCTTCACAAGGGTTCTTGAACGAAAACGATATACCACACGAAAACCTGTAAGCACCCCCATTAGAGAGGACGACCCCATGGAACGCAGTGGCGGCAGACGCCAGCGAGACCGGCGACTTGAACTGGGCCCCGAAGAGCGCCGGCGCGTCTTCGAGGCGCTGGCGGAGGCACTCCACGAGGGCTTCGACATCGACGACGCCGGCGACCTGCGGCTGTCGATGCTGCTCGACGCGCTGGAAGAGCCCCTGGCGAAGGTCTACTACAACCGGGGCGTGCACGATGCCGCCCGCATCATCGCCTCGCGCCTGGAGGACGTCGAAGCCCTCAAGTTCTAAAATTACGAATCGACAAAGCTCACGACAAAGCTCACGACAAAGTTGGCCGGGCTACGCCCGGCTTCGGCTCGACAGGAGATAGAGCAGGAATGGCGCGCCGCAGAGCGAGGTGATGACGCCGACCGGGATCTCCGCCGGCGAGACGACCGTCCGCGCGACGACGTCGCACGCCAGCAGGAAGACGCCGCCCGCCGCGAGCGAAGCCGGCACGAGCCGCCGGTGCAGCGGCCCCAACGCCAGCCGGCACGCGTGCGGCACCATCATCCCCACGAAGCCGATCGGACCGCACTGCGACACGACCGCCGCGGTCATCAACGAGACGGTGAAGAACAGCACCGTGCGCACCCGCCCGACGTTCACGCCGCGGGCGCCGGAGTTCTCGTCGCCGAGCGTCAGGATGTCCAGTTCGCGGGTCAGCAGCGCCGCCGCCGCCAGCCCGGCCACGAGCGCGGGCACGATTCTCAGCGCATCCGCGAAGCCCGTGGCGAACACGCCGCCCATCATCCAGTAGAGCGTGTGGATCGTCTTCGCGGGATCGCACACGTACTGCAGCAGCATGATGAGGCTCGAGAACAGGAAGCTGCACCCCACGCCGGCCAGCAGCAGCGTCGTCACGGAGGCGCGGCGCTTCATCCGGAATGTCCCGTACACGATCGCGATCGACAGCAACGCGCCCAGGAACGCGGATGTCTGCACCGACGCCGCCTGCGAGAACGCCCCCACCACCCCGAGCTGCATCGCCGCCACCGCGCCGAACGACGCGCCGCCGGAGACGCCCAGCGTGTACGGCGTGGCGAGGGGGTTGCGGAAGAGCGCCTGGAAGACGAGGCCCGCCAGCGCGAGCGAACTGCCGGCCAGAAACGCCATCACGCTGCGGGGAAGCCGAAAATTCAGAAAGAGGTTCGCGTCGGCGCCCGACGGATTGCCGAACAGCTCGCCCAACGGCAGCACGGGGCTCCCGATCAGCGCCGCAGCCGCCGTCACGAAGACAAACAGCCCCGCCACCGCCAGCAACGTCAAGGCGGCGCGCCGCCAGGGTCGCGACTCCGCCACGGACGCCTCGACCGGCGGAAGCGCCAGAGCCTCGTCGTCTTCGGGCGCCGCGACGCCGGCCGGCGGAGCCGGCGAGGCGATCGCCCGCCCGAAAAGCGTAGCCAGCGCACCGGGCGTCATCGTCTCGCCCGCGGGGCCGTCCATCACGACGCGCCCGCCGCCGAGGCCGATCACGCGACAGCCGTCCGACATCGCGCGGGCGAGGTCGTGCGTCACGGTGACGACCGTGACACCGCGTCGGGTGCGCAGCCTTCTGATCACCGCCGAGAACTCTTCCTGCCCCGCGGGATCGAGGAACGTGAACGGCTCGTCGAGCAGCAGCACGGGCGCCTCCTGCGCAATGGCCGCGGCGAGCAGCGCGCGCTGGCGTTCGCCGCCGGAGAGCTCGTCGAAGCGGCGGTCCGCAAACGCGGCGACGCCGGTCAGCGCGAGAGCTGCGGCCACGGCCCGGTAGTCGGCGGACGATGCGGGCTCGAACAGAGTGAAATACGGATAGCGACCGGTCATGACCAGCTCGCGCACGGTCATCGTGGATTCAAGGCCCTGCGACTGAGGCAGGAAGGCGATGCGCCTCGCCAGCTCGCGCCGGGAGAGCGACGCCGTGTCGACGCCATGCAGATGCACCGAACCGGCGACGGGCTTGAGCAGCCCCGCGATGCAGCGCAGCGCGGTGGACTTGCCGGCGCCGTTCGGCCCGATGATGGCGACGTGCTCGCCGGCCTGGATGTCGAACGAGACGCCGCTGAACACCCTGGCGGAGTCCGCACCCTCCCACCCGAACGCGAGATCGCGCACGGACACCGCCGGGCTTGCTGTGAGAGAATCGTCCCTCATTGCGCGAGAATCATCACGGCACCGCCCGGGAAATGACGCTCGGCACGCTGGAGGCGACCGTCCGGGCCGTACTGGACTTTGATCACGCTGCCGCTGCCGCCGGTGTACTCGCGCATTCCGCCATCGGTCTTGACGGGCTCGCCGAGGATCGCCTCGGCTTGGGCCATCGTCATGCCCGTGGCAAGATCCTTGAGCGACTGCGGCGGCGCGATCGCGCCCGAGCCGTCGTCCTTGCCGAACTTCACCGTACCCAGCGGCACCTTGTCCTTCGGCGTGTCGAGCCGGATCGCCAGCGTCTGGCGCTTCTCGTCCGCCCGCCCCCAGTTCGTGAAGATCGTCGCCGTGACCGTCGCCGGTCCCAGCACGGTCTGTTGGTGGGAGGCGAAGTAATTGCAGAAGATGCCGTAGTCGCCTGCGGGCGCCTTGGAAATCAGGTATTCCTCGGGGCCGT
>JAAZAI010000538.1 GCA_012514445.1 Lentisphaerota bacterium | reverse complement strand
GGCGGGCGTCGAATAGACGCCGTCCGCCTCGGTGAAACCCTGCTGGGCCTTGAGTCCGGGGATGGCGGCCGCGGCCGCCTGCGCGAGCAGCGCGCCGGCCATGCCGGCGATCCGCGCTCTCCAATGTTTTGTGTTGGCTGTTTTGCTTTTCATTAATGGGTCTCGTTAATGTTGGCTTTGCGGAAAGGTTTTCCTAAGAGTTCGTAGTTTTTCTTCACGGAAGGCACGGAAAGCACGGAACGGCTGATTTAAAAGACTCTCATCAGACGACCGCCAGGGCGGCGTCGCGTTTCCGCTTCGCGGGGCGCGTGCCGAGTTCGCGTGGCGATGGGAGGACGCGGGGCGGCTCGACCTCCCATTCGAAGAGCGGAGGCACTTTCTGCATGGCGGGAAACTCAGCACGGTCGCGCTGCGCGAGGATGCCCTCGATCGCGCGCCGCAGCAGATCGGTCGCGTCGAAGCCGATGCGTTCGATCGGCAGGATGGAGGGCAGGGGCCACGGCCAGTTGCAATGGGCGATGACATCGAGGTCGACGCCGACTCGGACGCCGCTGGCGACGACTCCCGCCGAGGCGTGCTCGATGAGGTTGTCGTCCGCGATGATCAGACCGTCGGGCCGTTGCGTGGCGGGATAGTCGAGAAGCAGCGGCACGAGTTTCTCCGCGAACTCCGGATGGCTCCGACCGACCCACTGGATCCAGGGTTTGTGCACCTTTAGCCCGACTTCCGCGAACAGCGCGTCGTGGTTCACGTCGAAGGTCGTGTCGGCCATGTGCAGGATGGCGATGCGTCTGCGCCCTTTTTCAACGAGACGCGTCAGGGCGCGCTGATACAGCCGGTTGCTGTCGAGGTCGATGACAGGCGAAAGCCCTTCGGAGGCGTGGGCGCTGAGAAACGCCTGGGGGATGGCTGGGGCGTCGGCCGCGCGATTCGAGCGCAGCTCGAACGTGCGCGGCGTGTAGACGATGCCGGCGACGCGTCGGGCGCGGATGTCGTCCTGGAGCTCGGCGAACTTGGTTGCGCTCGTGGGCTTGCCGACCATTCCGTCGAAAATCTTGAACCGCCAGTCGGCGTGCTCGCGCGCCAGACGGCGCGTCTCGTTCGACAGGGCGGAGTTCATGCGCGACCAGGTCGGATCCCCCGGCGAGTCCGCGAAGAGCAGCGCGACGCGGCAGAGGTGCGGCGGGGCGTCCGAGACGAAGAGTCCCTTGCGGTTGAAGCTGCGCACGAAGCCGTCGTCGCGGAGGCGGCCGACGGCCTGCTGCAACACCATGCGGCTGACCGCGAACTCCTGCTCCATTTCGTCGTAGGTCGGAAGCTTGTCGCCCGGACGATACCGTCCGTCGGTGATCCGCTTGCGCAGCGCGGAGAGCACCTGGCGCGTCTTGTTTGATTTTTTGGGTCTTGCGGCGTTCACGGTCGCCTCCTTGTCAGGATTAATATTGGCCGCTGATGATCAGCAAGCTGGTCTTGTCGGGCTCGGGATCGCTGGCGGCGGTCCAGACGGTGTACCCGGCCAGATCCCCGGTTCCCGGCGCGAACGTGTATTCACCGGACTCGCCGGCCGTCAGCAGCGCGGCGAGAGTGTTCGTGTTGTAGGTCCCCTTGAGGGCGAGACGACCGCCGTTCCTCAGGCGGATGCCGTTGGCCCCCAGCGATGCGTTGGCCACGCTGGTCAGCGTGCCGTCGATTTTCACCAGACCGCCGTCCTCCACGATCAGGCGGTTGTCGAAACAATAGACGTTGCTTTCGCCGAGGGAGCAATTGCCCGTGACCCACACGCTGGACCCCGAGCCGGCGACGCGGATCCAGCTCCGGTTGGCGTTGCGAATCCGCAGCCGCTGCGTGATCGCCGTCGTGCCCACCGTGACGCTCGCCCCCGCGAGCACGGAGAGATTCTCGTTGGAGGAGTTGCCGTAGCCGACATAAAACGCCCCGTTGGTGACGGTGAGCGACGTGCCGACGCCGGTGACGACGACGGTGTTGTTGCCCACGCCGTCGTACATGTCGATGAACAAGCCCTTGCCGACGGACATCGTCGCGCCGTTGCGGACGGTCAGCGTGTTGTCGCTGTTCTTCGAACCGACGCGAAACTCGCCCGTCGTCATGTTCGAGTTGTCCAGCAGCATCGCCTGGTGGCCGGGGTAGTCCGTGGGATCCTGCGACTCGCCGACCTTGTTGGGATAGTCGCCGCCGAGGAACCAGATGCGCGTCGAGCGGATGACGGACTGGTTGACGATGTGCAGCGCGATGTAGGGGTTGTACGTGCCGATGTCGAGACCCTGTCCCACGAGGTCGAAGTTCTTGTAATAGCCGTCGAAGAGGAAGATCGTCGGATCCGCCGCCGTCCCCGCGGGGCTGACAAGTTGCGGATGCGGCACGGCGTCGTTCACCGCCACCACGCCGCCCAGCGCGGCTCCCGCGGCCAGGCACAACCCCGCCACGATCCGCCACGCCTTGCCCGATACCGTCCTGATCTTTCCGTTCATGACATGCTCCCGCCGACGTTCTTCTGTATTACTTTTCCTTCTTTGATGACAATATACACAATACAGAAACATCATAGCAAGCGGAAAATGACCCCCAGCAAAAATGGGTGTGTGGCCTCCGTAATCTTGACTTGAAGTAAAGTTCAAGATTACATTATTACAAGCCCTGCCCGGAACGTCCTGTCCCCCGCATCGGGGACAGCCGCGCCGACCGCTCGTTGATGTAATCTCGGACTTCCTGGCCTCGGGCGGGTTTTGAGGGGTTTTCCCGGAAACGGGCTTGGCGCTTTTTCATCCGATTGCCTGCATCCTGGGCGCATCGCCCCGACACCAGTACCGACGCGGCTACGACGCGTCGCCCGCTCGAATGGCTTCGCCGTTCGCCCTGGGACTCGCACGGGCGTGTGTTTGGCGGCAATCCTTTGCCGCCAACGGGCAACCCGTCGAAGCCGGGTTGGTACTCTGCCACGAATCGATACCGTGAGGGATTCGAAAGGGCCATTCCCGTTTCCGGCCAGGTCAGGAAGTCTGATATTACATCGCGGAGACGCGGAGAGCGCGGAGCCGTGATGCGTGAGCATTTTGACCTGCCTGTAATATTGGTGCTTCCGGGATTCACCTTCCTCCGCGATCTCCGCGCCCCCGCGAGGTTCCCTTCACCCGGTTCCGCTCCTCCGCGATCTCCGCGCCCCCGCGAGGTTCCCTCCTCCCGGTTCCGCTCCTTCGCGATCTCGCGCCTCCGCGTGGTCTTCCGATCGCCATGCCGGGCACGCGGTTTGCGCTGGGATCGCGAGGCTCCGCACTCGCTTTATTTATTCATGGCGGGTGCGGAGCCCCGCGATCCCGGGGTTGGCTACTTGACGATGAACACGACCGGTTCTGGCGGCGGCGTATAATCATCGCCGCCCGCGTAGACGTAGTAGCCGCCCAAGCCGGAGTACCCCGTCGCGGCGAAAGCCGCCTCCTCGGTGGCGTACTTGGTTCGTGTGTAGTTTACATTTGCCACGCCCGCCTCCCACGTTCTGTTGTCGCCATTCCAAACTTGGATTCGGCTGGTTGACACGTAGTCGGGACGGGATTTCGAAGCCACGAACCCACCCGCAAGACGGAGGTAGTTGCCAGGAGCGGCTCCCGCGCCCAGGCAATATGAGCTGTTGTCGTTGTTCGGGCCGGGCTCGATTCGAACCTGGATCGTGCCGTCCGCCGCTGGCGAGATGCCCGAGACGGTCGCAACCTGCGTGCTGTTGTTGAGGCAGTCCAACGCGGCGGAGGACGTCGTCGCTCCGGCTACGGTGTAAAGGGTCTCCCGGTTGTCCGTCGCGGTACCGTCCATGCGTGAGCCGTAGAAGGATTTTTAGGGGCCAGGCCCGAATTGTGAGGCCCCAGAATCGAGATGCTTGAAAGCGCGGCGCGGCGGCGGTATAGTGGAGGGCGTCGCAGGAGGTACCATGACCGAAGCCCATCCCAATCCATCGGCGCC
>JAAZAI010000537.1 GCA_012514445.1 Lentisphaerota bacterium | reverse complement strand
CCGTTCGCGGATAGCCGCGGCGCCCGCGAATGAACATTCAGTTCAGCGGGCGAGGAGGAGATGCGCGGGAAAGGCGGGGTCGCCATTGCGGGGGCGGCGGACGAGGCTGGAGCCCGGAAGCGCGTAGGCGGCGTAGTCGCCTTCGCCGTAGTTGTCCGCGACGGCTGTGATGCGCTGGCGCGAATCGGGGGCCGGGTATGGAATGCGCTCCGCGGGGAGCCGCTTCGTCGCCGACACGTAGTTGTAGCCGCCGCAGACTTCCGACAGTCCGCCGCCGCGGGTTTCGAGATACGGCGCCGGACCTTCCGTCTTGAAGCCGACGATCGCGAGCCTGCCGCCATCGTTCAAGACCTGCGGCTCGGAGCCGTCCCCCGCCCAGTTCTCAGGATTGAACTGGATCGCCGCCACGTCCTGCCCGCGAAACACCCACCCGGGCAGAAACGCGTCCTCGACGAAGACGCGCCCGGCGCCGTTGGGCCCCGGACGATAACTGCGGCATCGCCCTTCCGCGCCGACCCATCCCCCGCAATGGCGGATGAAAAGATCGCGCCGGGAATCGTGCTCGAAGAGGATCTCGCCCGGATATTGCGCGTTGAAGAAGACATCCTCCACCAACACGGCTCCCTCTCCGTCCGCGATGCGGACGAGCGGCTTCGGATTCGCGACGTCGGAGAACGGCGCCTTGGCCGCGCCGAGATTCACCTCCGCGCCCATGCCGTAGATGCGGCGCAATTTGCCGCGGACGACGAGCGTGTCCGAGAGATGGTAGACCCGGCCGGTCTGGAAGAACACGGTCGAGGCCCCGGAGTCGAAGGCGCGCTGAATCGCGGCGGTGTCGTCGGGTTCGCCGGGACGCCGGGCGCCGACGACGGCGACGTCGTTCGAGCGGGGGCGTTGCGCGCCCCACGCGGCTGCGGACGGTTGCGGAAAGCGCGTCGGCATCTGCCGGAGGAGCGCGAGGCCATCCGCCGAGGCGGCGTCCGTGAAGACGCTCCCCGTTTTGCGCACGTCGCCCTCGAGTTCGCAGTCGACGAGCGTCGCGACGCCTTCCACGCGGGAGACGTCGAGGGCGACGGGCGCGCCCGCGACCTTTACCCGGAAGGCGTGCAGGAGATTCTTGCCGGTCACGATGCCGCACGCGCGAGCGCCGGTGAATTCGCAATCCGCCACGGAGATTCCGTACTGGATGTCGTCGAGATGCAGCGCGTGTTCGAAGCCTTCGATGCGGACGTCCTTGACGAGCCCGGGACCGGGGATCTGGCGCGCGGCGGAAATGCCGCGCAGCGCGCAACGCCCGGAGTCCCGCAGGGTGACGCGTTCGATCGCCCCGACGTTGCTCACGGCCCAGTCGATCCCGATCGCGCCGGGATTCCCGCGCCCCGTGTCGAGAGTGAAATCGGAGAAATTGTTGCGGAACGCCTTGTTGCCGCCGCCCGACTCGTGGTCGCCGGGCTCCCAGAACGATCCCGTCGTGAACACGCCGCGGGGATCCGCCGCGTCCTGCATGCCCGCGGCCTGGTCGCGAAGCCGGAACACCGTTCCCTCCCGGCTTTCTCCGCGAATGGCGACATGCGGCCGCCATCGGCCCTGCGTGTCCCTGAAGACGATGCCTTGGTCGAGATCGTAGACGCCGTTCGGGAAGAACAGCGCGACGCCTCGATCGAGATTTTCTGAGACCGCCCGCTGAATCGCCGCGGCATCGTCCTGGCCGTCGTCGGGCACGACGGCGTACGGAGGCTGGGTGACGTCGAGCACCGTGCCGTCGGGATACCCCGCGGCAGCCGCGACCCATGCGGCAACCGCGCCAACCAAGATGGCGAAATCCATCATGCACCATCCCGTCGTCTTCATGATTCAGTCTCCTCGCTGAAGGTTGTTGTGGCGCTACCATACACCCGCCGAGCGTTTGGGGTCAAGGTGTGACTGGAAACTGGAAACTTGAAACTCGAAATTGGCGTCTGAGGCACTGGCGGAAAGAAGACGTGATTCGCGCGTGCGAATCCCATTGCGCACTTTGTCGATACCGATATCGCTATCGGCTAGTGCGTGAGAGCGTGAGAGCGTGAGTGCGTGAGAGCGTGAGTGCGTGAGTTGTCTTTGTCGTGAGCTATGTCGAATTCCAAGGGATCCCTTTTTCCTAACCGTAATCCTGGCTGTAATCCTGAAGTCAGGCGCGAGATTACATTCCACATCCATTTCGACAGGCGTGCGCGAAGCAAGGGCGACGTCGTCCCGGCGAGCCGCCTCGCCATAATCTCGAAAAAATCGCGAGATTACATTCGCGAGATTACGGTCGCAAAGTCTTGCGCGACATCGCGTGATGTGGGAGAATGGAGGACGAAATCCAAACAGGAGGCATCCCATGGCTAAAGTGCTGATCGTCTATTGCAGCCTTTCCGGCAATACCAAGGCGGCTGCGGAGGCGGTCGCGGAAGGCGTCGCCGAAGCGGGGGTCGACGTCGTCCTGAAGGACGGATATGCCGCCAGCTACGTCGATTTGCTCGGGTGCGATGCCGTCGCATTCGGTTCCTACGACGCCTTCAGCTACATGGGGGGCGCCCTGAAGGACTTCCTCGACCGCGCCTACTATCCAACCCTCGACCGCGTGACGGGCAAACCCTTCGCCGCGTTCATCACCCATGGCGGCGGCGGCCTGGCCGCCGGCAGCGTCGAGTCGGTCGCCAAATCCTTCAAGCTGCGCAAGGCGGCGGGGACGGTCTCCGTCAAGGGCATGCCGGAAGGCGATGCCATCGACATGCTCAAGGGACTGGGTTCCGTTCTGGCCATGGCGGCGCAATCGCGCGCGGACGCCGGAGGCTAGCCCGCGGATGAAGATCGCGGTCGTTGCGGACATCCACCGGATGGCGCCTGGCGGTGTGACGTGCGGAAAGCGGATGGGCGGAAGAGCCGTGCCGCTGCTCAAGGCGGCGCTGGCGGCCATCGCGGCGCGCGGCGACGTCGCCGCCATTTGCGTGGCAGGCGACTGCGTGGACAAACCTGGCGATCTGGACGGGCTGCGGGAATTGCAGGCGGTTCTGGAGGGTTGCGCCCGACAGCCGTTCGTCGCCATCCCGGGCAACCACGATCCGGCGCCGGAAGTCTTCCACGCGATCGTCCCGAAGCGAAAGTGGCTGGACGTGGAGGGGGTGCGCATCGTGCCGTTCTGGGACGAGGAGCGCCCGGGATGGAACGCCGAGCGGACGGAGGCGTCGTTCCTGAGCGGCGACGCTCTCTGCCGGGGTTTTGCGGGCATGAAGGTCTTTCTCCAGCACGTGCCGCTGTTCCCCTCCGGCGCGCCGGGCGTGAAGTACGCCTACTTGAACGCGGACGCGGCCGTCGCCTCCATGAAGCGCAACGGCGCCGTGCTGGCGATATCGGGGCATCAGCACGAGGGAGTCCCGCTGCTGCGCCGCGACGGGCTTTCCTTCGTCTGCGCGCCGGCGCTGTGCGAACCGCCGTTTCGCTTTCTCGTGCTCGAGATCGCGGCCGACGGGCGCATCGGGGCGGAGGAGGTGTCGTTGCAGAGCGCCGTCAGCGGGGCCTGACGCGGCGCGTGGGTTCGACCTGCCCGACGAGAGCGTGGCGGGGACACAGCCCGGATGCCAGGCCCGAACCTTGTTCGGCGTATCGGCGACAGCTAGAATGAGAGACCGACATGAGCCACTCTGAAAAAATCCGCAACCGACACCCCGCAGTCCTGTCCGTTCTCCTGGGCGTGGCGATTCTCATCGTGAGCGCCGTTGTCCTGGTGCTCGCCATCGGCAGCCGCGATTCGCTCCCGCCCGCCGATGCCGATCTGGCGCTCGAGCGTCCGGCTGTCAACGGCGATCCCCCTCGATCCCTTCGACGGCAAGGCGTTCCGCTACGACCCGAAGCGGCGAGTCGTCTACTCGGTCGGCAAGAATCTGGTGGACAACGGTGGCTCCGCCATGCCGCTCAAAGGCAAACCATCCGACCCCGAGCTGCGTAGGCGCCACAACGCCGAGGACGCGGTCTACCCAGTCGAAGCCGTGTCCGGCAAGTGATATCCGATACCCTCTTCAGGGCGTCGGAACTTCGGGGTCCATCGGGATCGAGAGGACGCCGCGCTGACGATAGGTGTAGAGGTTCTCGCCGATGTCGCGGGCGGCTTGGACGAGCTTGGGGTACACGCGATCGCAGACATCGACGAAGCCAACCTGGTACGCCTCGCCGTCGCCGCGGCCGACCAGCGGCTGGTCCCGATACTGGAACCAATGACAGCCGACGATCAGGGGGTGACAGAGCGCGCCTTGGACGTAGCGCGTGAACGATCGAGCCCGCTCCATCTGATCGCCCACGGGGCAGAGCCCCGCCGAGAACATCCCCCGGCCGAACGTGCCGAAGTGGAACTCCCCAATCAGAATCGGCTTCTCCACCGGGCTGCTCCTGAAAATGGACGCCGAAATGTTGTAGACGCTGTTGGCGTATGCGTTGACTGTCACCACGTCGCAATACTGGGCCGCCGCGCTCCATAGCCGTTCGGACTGGCGGAAGCCGACGAATCGGCTGCCGAGGTAGAGCTTTGCAGGCGATGCCGCCTGGATGGCATCGCGGCAGCCCTGGAAATAACGCTCGAACCACTCCGTTTCAAAAGCGGCGCGATCCGTCGAAAAGCCGGCGCCGACCGGAGCCGACGTCATGGCCTTCACATCGGCCCATGACGCGAAGGACGTCGCCCAGGCCGCGTTCAGGTTTTGAACCGTGACGTATTTCGCCTCCGCGCGATCGAGAAACGCCCGTTTGGCCGCGCTGGCATCGTAGTCCAGTTTGAGCGCCTTGCCGACGGGATCGCTGAAGTCGAGTTCGTTGTCGATGAAGTACCCGATGCACATCGGGTCGGCGACAGACTGCTGCGCCGCGGCGTTGGCGGCGAAGCTGGCTTGAACGGCGGTCGTCATTCCCGGGATGAAGGCGGGATCGAAGCAGTCGTAGAATTTCGTCCCGCCAAGACGTGGGAGGGCGGCGTGGAGTTCGAAGAGCGAGAGCACGTAGGGCTTGCTCCCGCTGCGCATGATGTCGATTCCGCTCCAGTTGCCGATGGTGTTGATGCCCCAGTCGTCCAGTCTGCGCAGGACGAAGGCGTCGTAGTCCGCAAGGTAGTCGGACTTCCCGAACTTCCGCTGGAGGTTCCAATGCGGAAACGCCATCGAGTGGGAGCCCGGAACGGGCGTGGCGTACCAATCGGGGTGCAGCGAACCATTTGGCGAGTCGACTGCATTGCGAATGACGTCGATTCCGAGAGAGAAGAAGAGATGGCCGGAAGGCGTGACGAGATACCACTTGCCATCGACCTTCTCGGCACGGAAGCTGCCCGTCGCGGTCAACTGCGGGCCGTCCTTCCATCCCCCGTATTCATCCCACGAGGCCGGGGCGGACCTGAGCGCGGCGGTTTCGGTCGCCAGATCGTTGGCGAAGGCGTTGTCATCCTTCACCTTCTCGGGCCACGCCTCGTGGATGAACTGGCCGTAGGCATCCACAAAGGGGCAATATGCCGCATCCGGAATCTTCCGCGAGTAGTCGGGCACGCCTTCGAGCCGGAGATTCTCCAGACGGCAATCCACCAGCCATTCGAACTCCTCCTCGAAGGGCCATTGGGACTTGAACGCGATGTCGACGATGCGCGAGGTGTCGATCACATACGGCCCCTTCGCATTTTCAGGGGCAAGATAAATGTCGGGATGGGGAAGACGGATGCGCATCGTCCCCTTCTCGCCGGGGTTCAGGCCGATCCCCGTGTTGATGGTGCGAGTGCCCGACAGCACGGTCGAGGCATAATCCTGCGGCTCGTCGCCGCCGCCTTCGCTCGAGAGGTGCATCGTGAGCCGCATCTGTCTGTCGACCGAGAGGTTTTCCACATCGACCGCCAGCGAATGGGCCCTGGAAAAATCGAATCCCTCCTCGCCGGTGGGCGGCACGAGACGCAGCCCGCTCGACCATTCGGCGCTGCGCGTGCGCAGGCGGATCGACCCGCCGGCCTCAAGCGTCGCCTGGGCGCCGTAGACGGGCACCACCTGCGCCGCCTGCAAGACCAGCGGTCCCTCGGACGACGGGATGACCGCAGCCTCCACCTGATAGCGGTAGCTCACGCCGCGGACGGCTTGCGTGTCGACGAGTGAATGGCCGAATACCGGCTCGCCGGAATTCAGAACCGTCTTGGCGTTCGTGCCGGCCTCCGATCGCGAAACGGTGAATCCGCGCAGAAAATGGCCCGGCGGGCAGACGCCTTCGGCATGCCACGCCACGTGGACGGCGGCGTCCTGGACCGTGGCCTGGACGAGTCCGCGCACGGCGACGTCGTCGAATGTCGCGGTGATCGTCCCCGTGCCGTTCTGAGGCGTCAGTGCCACGCCTCCCAGAATGCCGTCCGCGAAGACGCCCGCCGGGGCGGTCCATTGGGCGAACGAGGTCCAGGAGGCATCGGCGGCGTTGGTGCTGTACCAGGCCGAAAAGACATCGCCTTGGCGGACCAGACGGCAGCGTACGGCGGCGTCGGCGGGAAAATCGCCCGTCGTCGTCTTGAGATCCACGGCGTCGGCGCCATCGGCGGCGCGGTAGACCATGCGGCTGCGGCAGGCGAGAGCGGACCCGCTGGCGCGCGACGTCTCGCGCAGGAACATGACCATCGGGGCGTTCGCATGCGTCGAGAGGCGGAACATGATGCCCGCCTTGGCGAAGTTCCCGATGGCCGCGTTTTCACCCGTTTGCATCAGCGGGGGAATCGTGGCGACGACCTCGCAGTCTCCGATCTCGGGGAAAAAGTAGAAGCTGCCGCTGTCCGCGGTGTTCCATATGTCCTGCCCCGGCGAGGTGATCGCGACCGCCAGCTTGCCATCGACCGTGTCGGCGACGAACGTGCGAGCCGCGGAGACCGTGGGGTCCTGGCTCTTGTTCGCGGCGAATGCGACGCCCCTGCCTTCCGTTGAAGCAGAGGCGGAAATTGCGGACAAGGCGCCGCAAAGAAAACCGTGCAACCAACCCTTCATCGCATAACCTTTCTCAGTTATTGTCGTCGTGGTGGCGTGAAACTGTGGGAAGAATCGCCCTAGTCCATGGCGTTCTGCAACCTGCCTCGCTCGCGGTAGGCATAGAGGTTCTCGCCGACGTCGCGGGCGGCCTGGACGAGCTCGGGATAGACGCGGTCGCACGTGTCGACGAAGCCGATCTGATACGCCTCGCCGTCGCCGCGGCCGATGAGCGGCTGATCGCGGTACTGGAACCAGTGGCAGCCGACGATGAGCGGGTGGCAGAGCGCGCCCTGGACGAAGCGCGTGTAGGAACGTGCGCGTTCCGCCTGGTCGGCGACGGGGCAGAGGCCGGCCTTGAACATGCCGCGGTCGAAGGTGCCGAAGTGGAATTCGCCAATCAGGATCGGCTTCTCCACGGGGCTGTCGCGGTAGATGTTCTGCGAGATGTTGAAGATGCTGTTGGCGTAGGTGTTCACCGTCACGACGTCGCAGTACTTCGCGGCAGTGTTCCAGAGGTGCTGGGATTGGCGGAAGCCGACAAAACGGGGGCCCAAGTAGAGTTTGCCGGGCGCGGCTTCCGCGAGGGCGTCGCGACAGGCGCGGAAGTAGCGTTCGTACCACGCGGTGGCGAAGGCGGTGGCGTCGCTGCGGAACCCCTGTGCTTTCGGGGGCTTCTGAAGGGTCTTGAGTTCCTCGAACGTCGCGAAGGACGTCTCCCAGGCCGCGTTGAGCTTGGCGATCGTTCCGTATTGCTTCTCGGCGTAGGAGAGCAGCGCTCGCTTGGCGGCGCAGGTTTCGAAATCGGCGGCCAGTGCCCAGTTCACGACGCCGTTGAAGTCGAGCTCGTTGTCGATGAAGTACCCGATGCAGCGCGGATCCGTCCGGGACTTCGCGAGCGCGGGGTCGTCGGCGAAGCGGCGGCGGACGGCGGCTTGCAACGCGGACGCGAACGTCTCGTCGAAGCAGTCGTAGTGCTTCAATCCCGGGATCGAGGGGATCGAGGGGTCGCGTTCGAAGACGGTGGCGACGTAGGGCGTCCGGCTCTCCAGCATCAGCTCGCGCGCGCTCCAGTTTCCGATCGTGTTCATTCCCCAGGAGGCGAGGCGGTCCTGGACGAAGGCGTAGTACTCGGACAGATAATCCTGCTTCCCGAATTTCTTCGCGATGTTCCAGTCGGAGAAGGCCATTCGCATGCCGGGCTGCACGTCCTGCACATACCAGTCGGGGTTCTTGCCGCCATCGGAGGCATCGGTCACGTTGCGGATCACGTCGATCCCGGTCGAGAAGAACAGGTGCCCGGAGGGGGTCACCAGATGCCATTTGCCGTCGACCTTTTCAGTGCGGAAGTTCCCGGTGGCGGCGAGCTGCGGCCCGTCCTTCCATCCGCCGTATTCATCCCACGCCTCCGGCCGGGGGAGCAGGGCGGCGCGCTCCTCGGCGAGATCGGCCTGAAGCGCCGCGTCGTCCTTGACCTTCTCCGGCCAGTCGTCGTGGACGAACTGGCCGTAGGGATCGATGAACGGGCGGTACCGGTCGGCGGCGACCTTGCGGGAGGCATCCGGAACGCCTTCGAGCCGGATGTTGCTGATGCGGCAGTCCGCGACCCAGCGGAACTCGTCCTCGAAAGGCCATTGCGCCTTGATTTCGATGGTGTTGATGCGGGCGGTGTCGAGGACGTGCGGGCCGAGCGCCCCTTCGGGAGCCAGATAGATCTCCGGATGCATGAGCGGGATGCGCATCGTCGCCCGTTCGCCCGGGTTGAGACCGATCCCGATGTTGGCGCTGCGGTTTTTCGCCAGAATGGCGGTGGCATGGTCGTCGGAATCGGAATTCCTGCCGCCGCTGGACAGGTGGAGCGTCAGGCGCATCTGACGGTCGGTCGAACAGTTCTCGACATCCATGGCCAGCGAGAACGCGCCGGACAAGTCCATCGCGCTCGCGCCGCTCGGCGGCACGATGCGAAGGCCGCAATCCCATTCGGCGCTGGGCATGCGCAGCCGGATGACGTCATCGGCTTCGAATGCGACCTCGGCGCCGTGGACGGCGACGACCTGCGAGCGGTCGATTCGCCAGGGGCGGATGCCGGACGCCGCCTCCGCCGAAGAGTCGGCAGGGGCCGCCTCTGCTGTCGGGGCCGCGGCCGCGCTTTCATCGGCCGGGGCTGTCGTGGGCGCGGCGGGGTGCCGCACCTGAGTGCGATCGACGACGTTCATGTAGACGAGCAGGCCGATCCCTGCGAGCGCAAGGACGAACAAGAGGATTTTCATGTTGCGTGCGTTGGGGGAGTTCTAGGCGAGAGACTCGGGGGCATAGAGGCCTTCGCCGATCCTGCGCGAGGCTTCCACCAATTCGTTGTAGGGACGATCGCAGACGTCGACGAATCCGATTTGGAAGCACTCGCCATTCTGGCGCCCGACGAGCGGCTGGTCCCGATACTGGAACCAGTGGCAGCCGACGAACAGGGGATTGGCGAGAGCTCCGGCCACGAACTTGCGCATCGCCAGCGCGCGCTCCGCCTGCGAGGCCACGGGGCAATAGCCCGCGCTGAAGAGCCCGCGGTCGATGCAGCCGAAGTTGAACGCGCCGATGAGAACGGGGGCGTCGATCGGACCGCTGGTGCCGCGCGGCGCGGCGTCCCCGACCTCGCGCGTTCGCACGTTGGCGGAGAGGACGTCCGCATGCCGGGCGGCGATCTCCCAGACGACTGGCGGCTGGTCCAACTCGGTGAAGGGGCAGGCGAAGAAGAGTTTGGAAGGGGCCAGTCGGCGCACCGCTTTTTCGCAAGTCGCGAAGAACCGCTCCACGCTGTCGCGGGCCTTGTCGTAGGGCAGGTGTCTGAAAAGCCCCTTGAAGTCCAGCTCGCTGCCGACGGCGATGCCGATGCACATCGGGTCGTCGACGGCGCGCGTCACGGCCTGCTCGCGTTTCTGGGCCTCGACGGCTGCGCAGAAATTTCTTTCGAATGCCGGATGGGAGCAGTCGTAGAAGTCGACGTCCTTGAGCATCTGGACCTTGGGCGCGCGGTCGAAGAGGTGCACGAGGTACGGTTTCTGGCTGCGCATGGCCAGTTGCCAGGCGCTCCAGCGTCCGATCGTGTTGATGCCCCAGGAGTCGAGCCGTCGCAGGATGAAGTCGTAGTAGTCCGCGAGGTAGTCATCCTTGTCGAATTTCAGCCGGAGATTCCAGTGCGTGAAGCTCATCCAGCCGTTTTTCGGGGGCGGCGTCTCGTACCAGTCCGGATGCGCCGGCCCGAAGGAGTTGTCGGTGTAGTGCCGGAGCACGTCGATCCCCCAGGAGAAGAACAAGTTCCCCGAGGGATCGACGAGCCACCAGCGGCCGTCCACCTTTTCCGTCCTGAAATGGCCGGTCGCCTCGCGCTTCGGTCCGGCGGCCCAGCCGCCGAACCGATCCCAGGTCGCGGGACACGCGTTGAGCACGGCAAGCTCGGATCTGAGGTCCTCCGGAAACTCGGACGCGTCCCGGACCTTCGCCGGCCAGTCGTCGTGGGCGTACTGGCCGAAGCGGTCCACGAAGGGAAGCTTGAGTGTCAGCGTCTTGCCATTTCCAAAGAGGGCAACGGCTTCGGTCTTGTCGTGGTTTGTGTCCATCATTTTATGTTTACCTGACCACCAGAATCGTGCACGGCTTGGGCAGGCCCTTGAACACCGCGTCGGAGAAGAAGACGATGGAGTGGTAGTTCCCTTCATACGACCCGCCGACGAAACCGACTTGTATCGGCCCGGTCCAGGACTTCGTGTTGTACGACCCCACCTGCACGTCGTCGCTGTAGGTGCGGACCGCCGAGCCGGTGCGCTCGATGCGGATGCGCACCTCACGCCCCTCGGCACCAGTGAGGTCGGTCGTCGTCAGAAGCTTGGTGTCGGCCTGTGCGCGGACCTGCGAGACGATGTGCCCGTTTTTCGTCCGGAACACGGCGATCGCCGGGGAATTGGAGGCCGTGGAGGATCGGACCATCAGTCCCTGGCGAAGCCAACTGCTGTACCCGGTGGGCCGGGAGACGGTCGCTTCGAACAGGAAGTCCTGGTCGGCCGGGACGCTGCGGTGCAGGAAGTGGCCGCGGTCGTACGTTTGTTCAAAATCCTGATAGGCGTTGCAGGAGAGCAGGACGACGTTCATCGATTCCGGCTTGAGGATGTCGGTGGCCAGCGAGCCGTGGATGAAGGATTGTCCGGCGCGGTTCGCGCCCCACTGGAGGTCCGTCCACGCGCCGAACGTCTCCGACGAACCCGCCGCGACGCGATGGGGCGCGGTGGCCGTCAGATCCGACGACAGGACGTTGAGAGGAATGTTCACGATGCCCGTCTCGGTCCCGCCGTTGTGCTCCCATTGCAGGGAGAAGACGCCGGTCGACGTGTTGTAGTTCCGGTACGCCACGAAGAAGGGCATGCGCTTTCCGCCTTCCAGGTAGATCCAGTCGGTGGAGAAGGATGCCGCCGGCCGATTGACGGCGGGGTCGTGGAAGATGTTCATGCCGTCGAGGGTGGCGATGATGCTCCCGTTCGCCGTCTGGTGGAAGCGGTAGTAGCCCGAGTGCGGTGCCGTCAGGTAGCCGGAGAAGAGCGCATGGAAGTTTTGCGAACCGATGTCGGTGCCCGAGGCCGTGCGCCAGTTGCCGTTTTCCGCGTAGATCCACGGATTGAGGCCGCGCACTTCCTTGGCGTTCGGATCGGCTTGGGGACCTTCGTAGGGCGTCTTGTAGTACGCCACGAAAAGGCCCGTTCCGGAGCTCGACACCGTTTCGCGCGAAAGGCCTGAGGTCTGCGGGTCGAGCGCGGATCCGGGGCCGTCGCTCCCGAAGATCGTCGTCTGCCCCTGGACGGTGAAGAAGGCGATCGCATGGGGGTCTTCGCTGACAAACGTGTAGGGCACCGATGTGCCGGCGGGGACGTCTTCGGCCAGCAGGGGGCCGGGGGCATTCGTGGGAATGCCTTCGAACGCATTCAGATTATACGACGTGACGACGCGCGACACGGCGT
>JAAZAI010000536.1 GCA_012514445.1 Lentisphaerota bacterium | reverse complement strand
GCCAGGGCGAGACCTGCTTCGCGGGACTTGCCCGCCTTCAGCAGGGACTGCTGGAAGAGCCAGAAGGCGTCCGGGTTCGATTCGTCGAGCTTGACGGCCTGGGCGGCGGCGAGCAGGGCGTCGGCGGGTCGCGCAGCGGAGCGGGCCTCCATGATCTTGTCGTCGATTTCGAACTGGAGGTCGGGCGAGCGGCTGGCGTTGATCTCCTTGAGCCGGGCGAGGGCCTTCTCGCGTTCCGCGACATGCTGGTCCGGCGGCGTGTGCATGAGGAATCGCACATAATGCGCGGCCGCGGTCTGGGGATCGTTGAAATGGGGCTTCTGCATGAGGACGGCGAGGTTGAACAAGGCCACTGGATCGTTGGGGTCGGTGATCAGCGCGTCCTCGAGGATCCGCTTCGCGTACTCCATGTTGCCCTGTTCCATTTCGCACACGGCCATGCCCGCGACGAGGTGCGGCTTTCGGCTGACCTTGGCGAAGGCGCGTTCGAACGCGCTGATCGCGCCCTCGTAGTCGCCCGCCTCGCGGCGCGCCAGGGCGAGCCCCTCGAGCGCCTCGGTGTTGCCGTCGACGTCCCATCGGTCGGAGGCGTCGAAGGACCGGGCGGCGGCCTTGTAGTCCGCCGTCATGAGCTGGGCCATGCCGAGGTTGTAGAGGACGATGGCGTTCTCGGGGTTGAGCTTGGCTGCGCGAGACAGATGCTTCACGGCCTGGGGATAGTCGCCGGCGAGCAGGGCGGCCTGACCGTTCCGAATGGCGTCGTCCGACGTCTCCCGGTTGCAACCGGGGAGGACGGCGGACACCAGGGCCGCGAGGATCAAGGCCTGGGTGGAGACGTGAAGTTTCGAGCGCATGCTTCTAGTCCTTCGGGCCGCAGATGGCCTCGATCATCTCGTCGGGGGTCTTCGCGGCGAGAAGCTTTTCGCGGACGCGCCGACTGGCGAGCTGGCGGCTGACTTCGGCGAGGAACTTGATGTGCGAGTTCGCATCGGCGCGAGGGCTCAGCGTCGCCACGAAGATGTTGCTCGGCGCGCCGTCGAGGGCGTCGAAGTCGACGCCTTCCGGCGACAGCGCGATGATCGAGACGAGGTGTTCGATGGCGTCCGTCTTCGCATGGGGGATCGCCACGCCGTACTGCATGCCCGTGGACATCTTGCCCTCGCGTTCGATCAGGGCGGCGTGGACGGCGGCCCGCTGATCGGAGGCGACTTTGCGGTTCTCCACGAGGATGTCCGCGATCTCCGCGAGCACGCCCGGCTTGTCCTTCGCCTTGATGGACGTTGAAAACACGGTTTTCGACAACAGTTCAGCCAGATCTTTCAATGACTCGTTCACGGTTGATGTTTCGCCTGATGTCCAGACCGGTCCGCATCCGAAAATGATGAGAAACGATCCTCGGGAAGGCGCTCCTTGAAGAATTCCCGCAGATTATTGCACGGAACGCGGCTTTTGTCCATGAAAATCAAGCAGATGCCCGAGTACGCGCAGGCCGGCCTTCCAGAGGAAGGCGACGTCGGCGGGGCGGCGGATGGCGAGGATCTGCCGCAACACGAAGCGGGGCGTGAGGAAGGACGTGTAGAGACCGCGGATGAGCGCGAGAATCTCCGCGTCGGGGATCTGCGTCTTCATGATCGGCTCGCGCATGTCGTAGCGGTCCCAGTCCTCGGTGCGCAGCCAGCCGTTGGCCCGGCATTCCGCGAAGAGGGGCGTGCCGGGGTAGGGGATCACGATGGTGCCCTGGAGCGTGTCGATCCATCCCTTGTCGAAGAGCGAGCGCGTCAGGGCCACGGTCGCCTGGGCCTCCTCGAGCGTCTCCCAGGGATAGCCGACCATGCACGTGACGTGCGGCCGGAGCCCCGCGCGGTGCGCCAGGCGCATCGATTCCGCGATGGCCTTGGCGGCGGGGCATTTCCGGATGCGCTCGAGCGTGGTCTCGGAGGCGGACTCGAGTCCGAAGAGCACGAACCGGAAGCCGGCCCTGGCCATCAGCGCGTACTGTTCCGCCGTCAGCACGCCGGGGATCATGTTGCAGCCCATCACGACGCGCTTGTGGTAGCCGCGCGCGATCATGCCCTCGCAGAACGTCCGCAGCCAGGCGCCGGCCGGGAAGCAGCCCGAGTCGTCGAAGATCTCCTTCACGCCCTGGCGTTCGACAAGGCGGCCGATTTCGTCGAGCATCTGTTCGGGCGTGCGCGTGCGCCAGTTCGGGTAGAGCGTCGTCCAGGAGCAGAAGTGGCATTTGCCCCACCAGCAGTCGCGTCCGGCCATCGTGTAGGTGCCGGGCGTCCGGCGGAAATTGCCGTTTTCGCGGCTGTACAGCTCCCAGCGCGTCAGCTCGCGGTCGATCTCCGGGAGGTCCTCGAGGCGGTTCTTCGCGAGGTCGAAGGGGCCGCTGCTCTGCGCGGCGCCGTCGGGACTCCGCCACCAGAAGCCGGCGGGGATCGGTGCTCCGCGTTCGAGGTGGTCCACCAGCCCCCGCAGGGAGAAGTCGTAGTCGCCGCCGCAGAGGATCCAGTCCGCGCGGCAGTTCGCGAGGGATTCTTCGGGGAGCGCGGTGACGTGGTCGCCGCAGAGCACGACGCGGCAGGCGGGGACCAGGTCCTTGAGTGCGTCGACGATGCGCCAGGTGGGCTTGACGACGGGCGTCTTCGTCTCGAGCAGGAAGAGATCGGCCCCGAGTTCCGCGTAGCGGCGGCGGAACTCCGCCTCCGAAAGCCCTTCGGCGATGCCGTCGATCCAGTGGACGTCGTGCCCGAGGCTCTTGAGCAGCGTCGCCGCGGAGGCGGGCACCATGGGGTAGACGTAGGTGGGCTTGCTGAACCACTGGAACTGGCGGTTCTGCGAGAGCAGCGGGACGCCCTTGTCGGACGGGATGGGCGCGTAGCCGATGAGGATTTTCATGGTGTGGCGGCGGGGTCGGAATGGTGGTCGAAGGGCCGGACGTCGCCGACCATGTCCCGGGCGAGGAGACCGCGCAGGAAGCCGATGCCGTAGGCGATATGCGTCGCGACGACGCCCGCCCACGTGACGAGCCACACGTGCGGGCGGCGCAGCGAAACGGACGAGAGGAACGTCAGCACGGCGTAGACGGCGAGGACGCCCGCGTAGATCCAGCGCAGCGCGGGGTGCAGGAAGGCGAGGGGGAATCCGGCGACGACCCCGAGCACGAAGAGGCTGGGCAGCATGTAGGCGATCCGGCGGGACGTGGCGGGGAAGCGCCGCGCGAAGAAGCCCCGGTGCCGCGCATACCGGCCGACCTGACGCAGGTGCGGACCGAACAGCGGGCGCCGGTGGTGCGTGACGACGACGCGCGGGTCGTAGACGATGCGCTTGCCGAGCTTGTGGACGATGTCCAGGCACAGGATCGTGTCCTCGCCCGGCCAGTAGCGGGTGTTGAAGCCGCCGATCTCGCGCAACGCGGCGGTCCGCACGATGAGGTTGCAGCTTGGCAGGTCGTCCTCGTCGCAGACGCGCGTGGGCGTGTAGCGGCGCCGGTAGCCGCCCGAGACGAAGAGGTTCTCGTAGACGCGACCGCCCATTTGCGAGAGGAAGGGGTCGGAAGGCGGCGTGCAGGCGGGGCCGCCCACTGCGGCGATGGCCGCGTCGGTGAAGTAGGGGACGGCGTGCTGCAGCCAGCCCGGCTGGGGCGCCGCGTCGTCGTCCACGAACGCGACCAATTCGCCGGAGGCCTCCCGGATGCCGAGGTTGCGCTTCTCCGCGGGGCGGACCTTGCCCGTGGGGATTTCGCGGACGCCGGGGCCCCAGTCGCGCCCGGTCGGCGCGTCGGGCAGGACGAGGATCTCGAGGGAAGGCCAGTTCTGGCGGCGCAGCGCCTCGAGGCATCGTTCGAGGACGGCGGAGG
>JAAZAI010000535.1 GCA_012514445.1 Lentisphaerota bacterium | reverse complement strand
TCGTCGGCGAACGCCAGCCCCTTCCAGCCCCAGAAGAGGGACTGCGCCATCGGCACGCGCCAGTCGATGCGGCCGAAGTTCTCTTCGATCTCGGCCATCGTTTCGGCATCCATCTTGAACCGCGCCTCCAGCTCGGAGGCGGCGAGGCTGTCGGCGTCGGGCCGGGCTCCGTCCTCGCCGAGATACGCGGCGATCTGGCGCGCCCATTCCGCGCGGTAGAAGGCGTGGCCCGGGTCGCCGTCCATGCCGAGCTTGTGCTGGAAGATCCAGCCGAGCTCGCGGTGGATCATCGCGCTGCGTGGATTGAGCGGCACGCCCTCGTCGCGGAGCAGCTCGATGCCGTTGAGCACCCAGCGCCACCGGTCCTCGGGGCGTGCCATCATCACGCTGATGTTGTACGCCATGTTCCAGGCGTGGAAGCTCCATACCTCCGGCATGTGCGGCTCGAGCTTCGTGATCCAGCCGGAGAGCTGCACGAGCTCGACGTAGCGCCGCTCCTCCTGGAGCCGGCTCGCGCGCAGCCAGAGCAGGTCCGCGATCATGCCGCGGAAGCCTCCGAGCGTGACGGTGACGAACGTGACGGCGGGCGGCACGTCGGCGCTGTAGCTCGCGCCGTGGTGCGCCAGCCGCGTGCGCCGCGTCTCGCGCAGCGCGCGGCTCTGGGCGCCGCATGCCGCCACGAGCGCGACGATCGCCGCCGCCGCCGCCAGTTGTTTGAGTTTGCCGTTCACGTGTTTTTTTAGTCGCTAGTCGCTAGTCGCTAGTTGCTAGTTGTTGCGAGATCGCAAAGCCCTTCGACAGGCTCAGGGCAAGCTCGCGACAAATCTTGCGACAATTTTTCCCAGAGGCCCAATTTCAAGTTTCAAGTGTCCGATCTCGAGTTTCAAGAATCTCGCGAACGGCTCTCCCGAACGAAGGAAACCACTTCGGTCGTGGAGAGATCCGTTGCAATGCCTTTGACATCCAGCGGGGATTTTGGCGAGTCGACCGGCGTCAGCGAGAATATCGTGCCATCCTGGCGTCTGATGAGAACCCGCCCCGTTTTCTTGGCGGAATCGAGAACATGCGAAAGCTTCTGGCGCGTCTCGGAATAGGTGTAGACATTCATTTTCAAACCTCCAGCGTTGCGATCCCCAGGCTTTTGGCCTTCTCGACCATCAGGCCGTCCAGTGAAATGAGCGGCGCCCTGTGACGCAGGGCACACTCCAGAAAATAGGCGTCGTAGGCGTGGATGCCGACATCGTGGGCAAGCTGGAGTGCATGCATCAAGTCGACATCGACGTAGCGGATCGGAATGCTCTCGAACACGGCGAGGGCCTGCTGGCCCTGGCGAAGGGCGATGCGCCGTTTTTTGAACATCGCCGAGAACGCGTTGCCCATTTCCCACCGGATGGATTCCGGGCCGATCAGCGAATGCCCTGCAGTAGCCCGAACGATCCCCTCCTTTTCTGGCTCGTTGAGGACCACCGCGATCAACACCGATCTATCGACGACAACGTTCATGAAAACCTCCGAATCGCAGACAATTGTACAATTTAATGGCCTGAAAAGCAAGGGACAAATGCCTGTGCGTACCCGGTGGTACCCGGTCAGTGTCTGGGCTGTCGCCGAGCACGTG
>JAAZAI010000534.1 GCA_012514445.1 Lentisphaerota bacterium | reverse complement strand
TGCCGGCGCTGGAGAAGCTGCTCGGCGTCGAGCTGGGCGACAAGACCCGGCGCGACCTGGAGAAGACCGTCGACAAGTTCCCCTTCTCCATCACGCCGTACTACCTGTCGCTGATCAACACCGACGACCTCGAGAACGACCCCGTCTTCCGGCAGGCCGTCCCGTCCGTGCACGAGCTGACGCTCTCCCAGGCGGACATGGCCGATCCCCTGCACGAGGACGCCGACAGCCCCGTGCCGGGCATCACGCACCGCTATCCGGATCGCGTGCTGTTCCTGGTCAGCAACGTCTGCGCCATGTACTGCCGCCACTGCACGCGCAAGCGCCGCGTGGGCGACGTGGACAACATCCCCGACCGCGCGACGATCCTCGCGGGCATCGCGTACATCCGGGACACGCCCCAGATCCGCGACGTGCTGCTCAGCGGCGGCGACCCGTTCATGCTGCCCACCGACTACCTCGACTGGATCCTCGGGCAGCTCCGCGAGATCCCGCACGTCGAGATCGTCCGCATCGGCACGCGCATCCCGGTCGTGCTGCCGTACCGGGTCACCGACGAACTCGTCGCCATGCTCAAACGGCACCACCCGATCTGGATCAACACGCATTTCAACCACCCGCGCGAGATCACCGCGTCCGCCAAGATGGCGCTCGACAAGCTCGCCGACGCCGGCATCCCGCTCGGCAACCAGACGGTTCTGCTCGCCGGCGTCAACGACTGCCCGCGGATCATGCGCTCGCTCGTCAACAAGCTCGTCGCCGCCCGCGTGAGACCCTACTACCTCTACCAGTGCGACCTCTCCGAAGGGCTGGGCCATTTCCGCACGCCCGTCGGCAAGGGCGTCGAGATCATCGAGAGCCTCGTCGGCCACACGAGCGGTCTCTGTGTGCCGACCTACGTGATCGACGCGCCGGGTGGCGGCGGCAAGATCCCCGTCATGCCCAACTACCTGATCTCCTGGTCCACCAACAAGGTGATTCTGCGCAACTACGAGGGCGTCATCACCACCTACAAGGAGCCGGACGCGTATCAGTCGACGTTCTGCGACCGCGCCTGCGCCGACTGCAAGCTCCAGCTCGCCACCGAGGCCGCGGAGGAATACCGCGCCGTCGGGATCGAACGGCTGCTCGCCGACTACGACCAGACGATCTCGCTCGTCCCCGCAGGCAATAGCCGCCTGTCCCGGCGGAACAGTTCCGCCGCTCCGAAACGCAAGGCGAAAGGAGGCGCCGCATGACGACTCCGCTCCAGCCCGCCGACACGATCCAAGTCCTCGACGACGGCTCGCTCGTCCAGAGCGGACCCAACAGCGACCGCCTCTACCTCATGAAGCCCGGTCGCGCGGACAACGACGCGCTCGCCGCCGAACTGGTCGAGACGGCGCGCGAAGAAGGCCGCACGAAGATCTTCGCCAAAGTCCCCGAACTGCGGGGCCTCCCCTTCGTCGACGTCGGGTACGTCGAGGAGGCCCGCGTGCCCGCGTTCTACCACGGCCAGCACGACGCGATCTTCTTCGCCTACTACCTCGACGACGCGCGGGCGGCCGAGGCCGACGCACCCCGGCTCGACGCCATTCTCGACACCGCCGTCCAGGAGCCGGTCGACCCCTTGCCCGCACCGCTGGAGGCGCGCTTCGCCATCCGCCCCTGCGTCCCCGCCGACGTCGAGGCCATGAGTCGGCTCTATCGCAAAGTCTTCGCCTCCTATCCCTTCCCGATCCACGACCCCGCCTACCTCGCCGCCACGATGGCCGAGCACGTGGCCTACTACGCCGTCGAGGCGGATGACCGGATCGTGGCCCTCTCCTCGGCGGAGATGGATCTCGCGGACGCCAACGCGGAGATGACGGACTTCGCCACGCACCCCGACTGGCGGGGGCGCGGCTTCGCGCGGCGGCTGCTCGCGCGGATGGAACGCGACATGAAGGCCCGCGGCATCAAGACCGCCTACACGATCGCCCGCGCGGCCTCCCCCGGCATGAACATCACCTTCGGCCGGGCGGGCTACGCGTTCAGCGGCCGGTTGAAGAACAACACCCAGATCGCCGGCGACCTGGAGAGCATGAACGTCTGGCACAAGCCGCTCTGGCGCGAAAGGCCCCGCGCTAGGCACCGGCGGGGCTGGGCGCCGACGCCTGGTCGATGATCTCGGCCACCGGGCCCGCCGCGCGGACCCGTCCCTCGGACAGGAAGATCCCCTGCGTCGCCACCTGTTCCGCGAACGGCAGGTCGTGCGTCACGATGATGAAGCAGATGTCGTGGCGGAGCTCGCGAAGCCAGACGCCGAATTCCCCCGTCGTCTGCGCGTCGAGCGCGCTGGTGGGCTCGTCGAGCAGCAGGTAGCGCGGTTGCAGCGCCAGCGCTCGCGCGATCGCCACGCGCTGCGCCTGTCCGCCGCTGATCTGCGAGGGGTAGCGATCCGCCAGCTCGCCGATCGAGAGCCTTTCGAGCATCTCGCGGGCCTCGCGGCGCGCGCGGCGCGGCGAGGCGCCCAGCGACTTCACCGGCGCGAGCACCAGGTTTTCGAGCACCGTCATGTGGGGGAACAGGTTCAGCCGCTGGAACACCACGCCGACGTTGCGCCGGTATTCCCTCTCGGAGAGCGACCCGATGTCGCGTCCGTCCAGGAGGATGGCGCCCGCGGTGGGGGCGAGGAAGCGGGCCAGGCAGTTGAGCAGCGTGGTCTTCCCGGATCCGCTCTGGCCGAGAATGCCGACGATGTGTTCGGAGGCGATTCGGACGTTCACGTCGCGGAGCACGGGCTCCTCGCCGTCCGGGTAGCGATACGACAGGTCGCGGATCTCAATCACGGGCATATCCCTTCTGCTTGATGCGGCGCTCCAGGGCGCCGGAGAGTTTCATGAGCGGGAACGTGGCCAGGAAGAACAGCACGGCCACGATGAAATAGTAGCGACTCGGCTCGAAGGTCACCGAGATGATGGCCTGCGCCTCGCGGATCACTTCGGCCACGGAGATCACGGCCACCAGCGCGGTGTCCTTGGTGAGCGCGACCACGGAATTCATCAGGGCCGGGATCGCCACGCGGAAGGCCTGCGGCCAGACGACGTGGCGGAAGACCTGGAAGCGCGTCAGCGTCAGCGCCCGCCCCGCGCGGATCTGGCCGGGATCGACGCTCATCAGCCCCGAGCGGATGACTTCCGCCATGTAGGCCGCGGCGTTCAGCCCGAGCGTGCCGATCGACGCCACGAGGGGCGAGAGCCCCAGCCCCATCCACGCGAAGAGAAGCTGGATGAGCACCGGCGTCCCGCGCAGGAAGTCCACGAGCGTGCGCACCGGCCAGTACAGAAATCGCCAGCCGCCCGTGGCATGGTTGAGCACGATCCCGCATGGCACCGCCACGACGAAGCCGAGGAGCAGCGCCGCGGCCGCGATGCCCAGCGTCACGGCGAAGCCCCTGCCGAGCCGGGCCGCCACGGCGGCGGCGGCGAGGCCCTCGCTCCGCACTCCTTCCGCCGCGGCGGACAAGCCGAAGAAGCGCTCGTGCAGGCGCGACATCGTCCCGTCCTCGCGCATCGAAGCCAACGCGCCGTTGATCGCCGAAAGCAACGCGCCGTCCTCCTTGCGGACGGGAATCGCGATGTCCTCCGCATACAGCATCGGCCCCACGGGCACGAACGGGCGCCCCGCGTTGCGGATCTGCCACGACCCCACCAGCCGGTCCGACACGAAGCCCGTGATCCGCTTGGCCGAGAGCAGTTCGAAGATCTCCACGCTCGACTTGAGCGTCACCACCTCGACGCCGGGATGCCGCTCGTCGAGGTAGCGCTGGTACGTCTCGCCGAGCACGACGGCCAGCCGCTTGCCCCGGCACTCGGCGATGTCGTAGACCTGTCCGGGATTGTCGCGGTGGACGAAGAGCTGCGCGCCCGATTGGTAGTAGGGCGTCGAAAAGGCCACCGCCTGCTCGCGCTCGGGCGTGATCGCCATCGACCCGATGATGGCGTCGTACTTCCCGGCCAGCAGGCCGGTGAGGATGCCGTCCCATTCGATGGCCAGCAGCTCCAGTTCGCGCCCGAGCCGGCGGGCGACTTCCCGCGACACCTCGACGTCGAATCCCTCCAGCTCGCCCTGGTCGTCGTAGTAGCTGAACGGCGGATACTTGCCGGTCAGCGCGACGCGAAACGGCGGTGCCTCCCCCTCCGTCTGCGCCCGCCCCGCGGCCGAGGCCCCGACCAGGCAGGCGACCGCCAGCGCGCGAAGCGCCGCGCCATGTGAAATTCGTCTCCCGACTCTTTTCATGTTTCGATTTTCCCTTCGCCCGGCGCTCCCCCGACGCACGCGCCAAAGCAAAAGCACCAGGACCGCCGGCTTCGTTTCGAGAGGCCGGCTTCCGATCTTGCATAGTGTGGTGGGGGAGGTCCGTCTCGGCGAGACGCATGCCGCTTCCCCGTTCAAGAACGCCCGCCCGCGAAACCACTCGCGAACTGCGTGCGAACCCTGCCGTGTCCTGCGGAAATCATCTCCCGCTGGCTGGGCCTGCAACCAGGCATTCCAACTCGTCTTGAGTTCCCGTTTCCCGGCGACGCGCACCCCGCCTGGAAAAGCGAACGGTTTGAAACTAGCATTTTTTCAGGCGAATTTCAAGAAAAGTATCCGGGAGGAGCACGCGGAACTTGTCTGAGTGACTGTTTTTTGCTAGTATGAAGACATGGACTTTAGAACAGACACGCGCAAACTCCTTGAACGGTTTCGGCGGCACGCCCGGACGACGGGAACGGGATTCCGGGGATTGGCGTCGGTGGACGAGGAGCCGCTGCGCGCCGAGCTGCTGAGCATCGACCAGCTCAGGCGCTACGCGCAGGAGCTTGCCCATTCGGACGAAGTCGACGCCGGCCCCGGCTACAACCAGTTGCTGCCGCGCCTCACCGACAACACGGCCGCGCTTCGCGCGGCGCACGAAGTGCTCGTCCAATCCGATGCCGAGGGGCGCCGCATGGCGCCGCCCGCGGAGTGGCTGCTGGACAACTTCTACCTGATCGAACAGCAGATCCAGCTCGCCCGCATCCACCTGCCCCGCCGCTACAGCCGCCAACTGCCGCGTCTGGCCAAGGGCCCCATGCGGGGACTGCCGCGCGTCTACGGCATGGCGTTCGAACTCATCGCGCACCTCGACGGCCTGCTCGACGAGGAGAACACGACGGCGTTCATGGGCGCCTACCAGACCGTCCAGACGCTGAAGCTCGGCGAACTGTGGGCGTTCCCGATCGCGCTGCGCCTCGGTCTCATCGAGAACCTGCGCCGCGTCGCCGTGCGCATCGCACGGCGCCGCCTGGAGAAGAACGACGGCATCCAATGGGCGGAGCGCACGCTGGCCGCGGCGGAGCAGGAGCCCAAGCAGTTGCTGCACCTGCTCGCCGAGTTCGCCGACACGCATCCGGTGCTGAGCGCGCCCTTCCTCGAGGAATTCGTGGAGCGCCTCCAAGGACAGGGCACGAGCGTCGGGCTCTTCCTCAACTGGATCGACCAGATGCTCGCCGAGGAAGGCACCACCGTGGCCCAGAAGCTCCAGGCGGACAGCCATGTGCAGGCGGCGGAGCACCTCTCGATCTCCAACAGCATCGGCAGTCTGCGCTTCCTCTCCGCCATGGACTGGAAGCTGTTCGTCGAATCGCAGAGCCGCGTGGAGCGCATCCTCGAGCGCGATCCCTCGAAGACCCACGCCATGCAGGACTTCGCCACGCGCGACCACTACCGCCACGTCGTCGAAGACCTCGCCTTCCGCTCCGGCCGCGCCGAGCCGGAGGTGGCCGAGATGGCGCTGGAAATGGCCGCGTCCGTGAACCCCGCCGAGGAGGACGCGGCACGACGGCGCCACGTCGGCTTCTACCTGATCGGACGCGGGCGCACCCGGCTGCGCCGCGCCGTCGGCTGCCGCTGGTCGCTCAAGAAGACGTGCGTGCACTACATCCGAAAGGGACGGCTGGGCCTGTATCTCGGGGCGATCGCGCTCGTCTCGCTCGCCGGCGCCGCCTGGGTGCCCTGGTTCGCCGGCGTCACGGTGCTCTCCCCCGTGTTCTGGATCGTCGCGGCCGCGGCGCTCGTGCCGGCGTCGACGCTCGCCATCTCCCTGATCAACTTCCTCGTCACCTGGATCGTGCCGCCGCATCCCCTGCCGCGGCTGGACTTCTCGAAGGGCATCCCGGAGGGGCACCGCACCTTCGTCGTCGTGCCGACGATGCTCACGGATGCCGCGTCCGTGGAGGCGTTGGTCGCGGCGATGGAGATCCGCTATCTGGGCAACCGCGACCCGCAGCTCGACTTCGCGCTGCTGACGGACTTCCCCGACGCCGACGCCGAGACGCTACCGGGCGACGAGGCGCTGCTGCAACGCGCCCGAGCCGGCATCGAACGGCTCAACGCAAGATATCCGCGCCCGGACAGATCCCCCAACTTCCATCTGCTGCACCGCCCGCGCGTGTGGAACGCCGTGGAGCGCCGCTGGATGGGGCACGAGCGCAAGCGGGGCAAGCTGGAGCAGTTCAACGCCTTCCTGCGCGGCGGCGCGACGACGGCGTTCTCGACGATCGTCGGCGCCATGCCGCCGCCGGGGACGGTTCGCTTCGTCATCACGCTGGACACGGACACGGATCTGCCGCGCGGCGCGGCGGCGGGCATGATCGGCGCGCTCGCGCACCCGCTCAACCGTCCGCGGTTCGATCCCGGCAAGGGACGCGTCGTCGAAGGCTACGCGATCCTCCAGCCCCGGGTGAGCGTGCGCCTGCGCGCCGCCAACAGCAGCCTCTACACCCGCCTCGCCTGCGGCCAGGTGGGACTCGATCCGTATTCGAAGGAGGTCTCGGACGTCTATCAGGATCTCTTCGGCGAGGGCTCGTTCGTCGGCAAGGGCATCTACGACGTCGACGCCTTCCGAGAGGCCCTCGACGGGCGCCTCCCCGAAAACCTCGTCCTCAGCCACGACCTGCTGGAGAGCGCCTACGCGCGTTCCGCGCTGCTGGGCTGCGTGGAGGTCTACGAGGACATGCCCTCGTCCTATCTCGGCGACGTCAGCCGCCAGCACCGCTGGATGCGCGGCGACTGGCAGATCCTCCCGTGGCTGGGGCCGCGCCCTCCGAGCGTCGATGGGCGCCGCGTGCGCCTCTCGCTGCTGAGCCAATGGAAGATCTTCGACAACATCCGCCGGTGCTTCTTCGCGCCGGTACTCACCGGGCTGCTGATCGCGGGCTGGACC
>JAAZAI010000533.1 GCA_012514445.1 Lentisphaerota bacterium | reverse complement strand
TGCTGTAGGATTGCTGCCCGTAGGCCGCGATCGTCCCAGTGAACGCATCGAAGGACGTGGCACCGGTCAGAATCACGGCCACGCGTCCGCCGCCGCCGCCGCCGTATCCGCCGCCGCTGCCGTCGCCACCGTTGGCGGAGATCGTGCCGGAGCCTTCCAATGAACTGGCTTTGACGAAGATGCTGCCGCCGGACGCGCGCCCGCCGCCTCTCGAGGAAATGGCGGTTTCCGCCTCCATGCGGAGCGAGCCGCCGACCGTCAGATGGATGGCGCCGCCGCCGTTTTCATAGCCGCCGCTTCCGAGTTCTGTTGGTTCGGACACGGAGCTGCCGTAGGGCATTGCGGAGCCGCCGTCGTTTCCGTAATCGCCGCCCGTGCCGCCGAAGCTGGATCCATTGCAGAATCCGCCACTGTATCCCGGCCCCTTTTTTCCGGCATATCCGCATTGCGACACGTCGACTTTTGCGCTGCCGATCATGTCGAGGTCGCCGCCGACCGTGACGCGCAGGCTCCAGATCTGGGTGGCGCTGTTCGCCGTGTGGTTCCATGTGCCGTTTTCCAGAACGCAGTCGCCGGTGACGGTGAAGTTCGTGAAGCCGATGTCGCCGTAGACGGTCTGGAACGTCACGGCGCCGCTGAAGTCGGCGTCCTGCGTCCAGGACTGAACGGTCGGCGTGGCGGCGGCGTCCCACGTCAGGTTGGCCGTCGAGAAGCCGCTCAGCAGGATGTGTTCGCCCGCCGTCGGCGCATGACCGAGGCTCCAATTCGCGTCGACGCTGGCGTTGCCGGACCCGATCCAGACGTTGGTCGTGCCGGAGGCGGGCGGAACGAAGTCCTGGATCGTCACGACGGCCTGCGTGGTCGAGCCGAGGGCGTAGGCTCCAGGCAGCAGGGTCAGCGCGACGGTCTCATTGCCCTCTTCATAGTCGAAGTCGGAAATCGGAGCCACCTCGATCTCGGCGGACGACGCCCCGGCGGGGATCGTCACGCTGCCCGTCAGCGCGGCGTAGTCTTCGTCCGGCGCCGCCGTGCCGGCGACGGCGTAGGCCACGGTGGAGTCCACGTTCGTTCCAGCCGATCGTGTGACCTTGAAGACGCCGTTGCCGGAACCGGCTTCGGGCACGGCGGGGGTTGAGGCTTCAACGGAGACAGCGCCGGTGATGAAGACGGTGCTGGCCGGCGACCAGGCCGTCCCTTCCGCCGTGACGCAGCGGTGGCGGACATGCCACGAACCGGGGGTCAGGTCCTCCACGGGGTGCGAAAACGTGGCGGGAGCGCCGTCAGAATAGGGGTCGAAGGCGAAACTTTGCGCCCATTCACCGGCATTGGTGCCCTTGTCCGCTTCGCCCCAGAAGACCGTCACCGTCGCGGTAGAGGAGGACCACCGCAACGTGCCGTTGAGCTGCGCGGTGGAGACGGCAACCTCGGTCGCCTCGTCCGTGTCGAGAATGGCCGAGCCCGCCTGACCGTAGGTAGCGAACCCGGTGTTGTCCGCGACGGTCTTCCAGGTTGCCTGAAGCCAGTCGGCGGAACGCGCGACGTTGGAGATGCGGACTTCGTCGAGCTTGCCCTGCCAGGAATTCCCGTAGCCGGCGTTGAGGATTCCCAGATGGAGGTTGGCGGTCGTGGCGGGCACGTTGCCGGTCGCCGTGTTGCCGCTCTTCTTGAATGCGCCGTCCAGAAAGATCTTCATGCGGTCGGCGGTCAGATATTTGTCGTAGGTGGCGGCAAGGTGGTACCACTGGTTGGCACCCGTCGCCGTGCCGCTGAATTCGCCGCCGTTATTTCCGACGAAGAAATGAGTGCTCCGATTCGCGCCCTTGTAGAGGTAGTAGGCCTTGCCCGTGCCGGAGTCGATGCGTTTCGAGAGGATGGCGCGCGGATTCGTGTCGTTCTTTTCGTCATAGATCCACGCCTCCAGCGTGAGCTGGGCCATGCCGTCGAGCGCATCATGATCAGGAGCCTGGAGCCAGTCGTTGCTGCCGTCGGGGAAGCGCGGGGCGAGGCCGGCCATGCCTTCGGTGCCCTGTTGGGTGTCGCCGAAGGGCGTCAGCGCGTTTGTCAGCGCGCCCGAGTCAGCGAGCGCTCCGCTGGTTTCGCCCAGATGGTAGACGGCGACATAGCCGTTCGACCAGGTCGAGCCGTCGGAGGCGTACGCCGGCGCCGTGGCGGCCGCATTCCCCCAGTAGGCCAGGATCTTCGTGCCGGTTCCCGCGAGCTGGGGCACCTGCACCCAGACGAGGGAGACGCCATTGGTGTTCCAAGTGTCGATCTCGTAGTTGAGTTCCACGTTTCCCGTGGCGTCCGTGAAGCGCAGGTCGGCCCCGTCGGGATCCTGAACCTGGGCGTAGCTGAATCCGGGGAAATTGGTGATGCTGACGAGCGCCGGGAACGCGTGGAGCGTTTCCGCGCCGCCATAGCCGGTGAAGGTGAGTTCCGCGCAATGCGAGTATTCATTCAGCGGCGTGGCGCATGCGCCGATGGCGCAGAGAGCCGACAACAGAACCGAGAGGATGGAACGAACGTGTTTCATTGAACCTGCTCCTTCTTTCACTGCTTCAGCGACATTGTAAGCCATGACATAAGTCGCGACTCGTGCACAGAGTGAGGCGACGGGCAATGTTATACACGATTCGACAAGCGGACGTCAAACAAAAAAATGTATTATAATACGAAAATTGTTCTCGACAACGAATTTTGTATTGTGTACGATACTGAACTCACACGGGGCGAAGTGCCCGGAAACTTAAAAGGCGAACAAGCCCGAACCATCACATGACAAACGCAGTATCCCAGTTTGACGTCTCCGAGAACGCCTCGTCTCGCGCCCAGGTTCTCGCCTATTTGCAGCAAGGGATCGCCGAAGGGCGCTGGCTCGAGGAGGAGCGCCTGCCGGCTGAGCAGAAGATCGCGGACGCGTGCGGGGTGTCGCGGGTGACGGTCCGCGCGGCCTTGCCCGAGCTGGAGGCGCTCGGTCTCGTCAAGGGGCAGAAGAACAAGGGGTACCGGGTCGTCCGCGGCATGAAGTTGCGGGAAGGCATCATGATGCACACGGTGGCGTTGATGACAAACCTGGACGAACGCCCCCAGCCCAACCTCGTCAACGGCGACATGAAGGCGGTCGAGTCCGGCGTTCTCGACGCCGTCCACGAGGCGGGCCTGAACTTGTTGACCCTGCACGCCGGGCAGACCGGCGCGAAAGGCGTCGAGGGGCTGCTGGTGAACCCTCCCAGGGGGCTGGTGATCAGTTGCGAGCGGGAATGCTACTCCCTGCCGGACAAGCTGCTCGTCAAACTGGCCCAGGCGAGGATTCCGACCGTCGTGCAGTCCGACGCCCCGGCCTACGCGGCTTTCGACCGGGTGGCCAGCGATCATTTCGCCGGTATCCGCGACCTGACGGCCCATCTGCTGGCCCAGGGGAAGCGCCGCATCCTGCGCGTGTGGACTGTGCCGGAGGGCATGTACTGGATCGACGCCCACAACCGAGGCTGCGATGAAACGCTGGCCACCGCCGGCGCGGTACGCCTCCCCCCCGTCTACGTGAACCATCTGCCCCACCGCCTCCACGGCAGTCGAGATGCGTTCGAGGCCCGGGCTCGTCATTTCGCCGGCTACCTTCTGGAGCATCTCCGCGGTCCTGAAAAGGCGGACGCCATCCTGGTGGCGACGGACTGCGAGCTGTTCCCCTTGGCTGCGGCCTGCCGGCTCCTCGGGGTGGATCCGACGCGTGATGTGGCGCTCTGCGGCTACGACAACGACTGGGAGGACGCCGTCGAACGGCACTACGACCCCGTCGTGCCGTTCGCCACCGTCGACAAGCACAACCACCGCATCGGCGAAGAACTGGTGCGCATGCTGGGCGACCGGGTGTCCCGACGCCTCCCGCCCGTGCCGCAGCGGACGCTGGTTCCGCCCACGATGAAAACCTTCCCGCGCTGAACCGATCGCCGCCACGTGGCCATCAACCCAAAAGGAGCCCTCAAAGATGAACTTGCGTCTCTCTCGCGCATTCTGGCGCCTCCGCCGCCTGCCTGCCGATTCCCGAACCCGTGCGCGGGGTCTCGGGCCAATGCTTCCCCTGATGGCGTTCGCCTGCTCAGCATGGGGAAGTCCGGTTTTCCGCCCCGACGATCAAGACCAGATTCTCCTCGACAAGGAGCCCTGGCGTTTCAAGCTGGACAATGCGGTTCGCGAAGGGGTGGGCCTCAAGGAGGGCTGGCATCTGGCCGGGCATGACGACGGCGACTGGAAGACGATTCCCGTGGGGGTGAGCTGGGAGTCGCAGGGTTACGACTACAACGGATTCGCCTGGTACCGCTGCCGGTTCTTCCTGCCGGAGTCGTGGAAGGGGAAGACCGTGCTCTTCGACCTGGGGCGACCGGACGACCGTGGCAAGGTCTATATCAACGGGAAGCAGGTGGCGCACATTCCTGAGTACGGGCCGCATTTCTCCTTCAGTCTCGCAGGAGAGCCTCTCCGCTACGGCGCGGAGAACGTGGTCGCCGTGCAAATCTCCGACTGGTACATGTATGGAGGTCTGAACGAGGGAACCTTCCGCATCCAGCTCCATCAAGACGTCTTCCAGCCCGAAAGCGAGAATCGCATCCCTCTGGACGGGGCGCGCTGGCGCTTCAAGCGGGACAACGCCGTCCGCGACGGCGTGGGCCTGAAGGAAGGCTGGCAGCTCCCGGATCACGACGACGACAAGTGGAATCTGATCCGGGTGGGCGTCAACTGGGAGAAAGAGGGGTTCGACTACAACGGCGTCGCCTGGTATCGCTGCCGGTTCTTCCTGCCGGAGTCGTGGAAGGAAGACGCACTGATCTTCGACCTCGGCCGTCCCGACGACCGGGGAACGGCCTTCCTCAACGGCGAGAAGATGGCCGACATCCCCGAATACGGCCCCCATTTCGCCTTCACCGTCCAGGGCGCCCCGCTGCGCTACGGCGCCGAGAACGTCATCGCCGTGCGCCTGTCGGACTGGTACATGTACGGTGGCCTGAACGACGGCAAGTTCCAGATCCGGCGCCTTCGTCCGTTCTCCCAGCAGCCTGGGAAAGCGATGGAGAATCGTCCGCTGAGCGTCACGTCCGCGCTGAAGGACAAGGTCTTCGACGATCCAGCTTGGCGCCACGGCTGGCGCGACGAGGGGACGTCCGACACGCGACCGCGCTATTCGGTGGCACGCGGCGCACTGGACGGAGAAGACGCCTTGGCGATGAACGTCTGGTATCCGAACTCCGACGAGACGCTCGACTACCGTCTTCCCAAAGGCGAACGCGGCAGCGACTGGGCCCGGGACGGTTTTGACTTCATCTCCTTCCTGTGCCGCAGCGACGACACCGAGGGGGAGATGGCGCTGCGATTGAACCAGGGCGACAACCGCTGGAAGAAAGGTGCGCGCAGCTACTGGCGCGGATTCACCGTGCGGCCGGGCGGATGGCGGCAGGTCGTCCTGCCGTTCACGAGCTTCCGCGGGAACGTCGCCCTGGCGACGCCCGCCGGCCTCGACACCCTGGCCCTGGCCGTCGCCAACAACCGCCTCCGGCGTCCGGGCACGATCCTCTTCTCACGCTTCGAGGTCGGCCGCTTCCGCATCCCCGACGCCGCCCGGCCGATTCCGCTCGTCGAACCCTGGCGGTTCAAGACGGATCCGGTCAATCCGGACGGCACCCCGGTGAAGCGGGGCGGGGCCCCCGGCGCGGAGGGGGCGGGGCTGGCGCAGGGGTGGCACAAGGAATCCTTCGACGATTCAACATGGAAGGTGGTCCGCGCCGGTCTGGAATGGGAGCGTCAGGGGTACAACTACGACGGTGCGTGCTGGTACCGGCAAAAGGTGATGGTGCCCGCCGAATGGAAGAACCTGCCGCTCCGGCTCCAACTCGGACAACCCGACGACCGCGGCGAACTCTACTGGAACGGAACGGAGATACAGAAGATCTCCTCCTACGGGCCCTATTTCTCCGTGGTCATCCCTCCCGAGTCCGTCCGCTATGGCGGTCTCAACACCATCGCGGTACGCGTGGTGGACTGGTACATGCAGGGCGGACTGACGAAAGGGCCCTTCTCCCTCAGCCTCCTGACCGACGGAGAGATACTCGTGCGCCGCGCCGGAGAGACGAAAGCCGTTCCTCCCGCCGAATTCGAAATGGGGCCCCGACCAGATGGAAAGGACCTCGAAATCGTGATCTCCCTGCCGGGCATCCTGACGGACAAACGCGGGACGCTTGCCGTTCGGGTCACGGACTGCTTCTCCCGCGAGATCGCCGATTGCGCGGTGCCGCTGGTCCGCACCGGGGACCGGCTTGAGGGCGTTCTCCGGTTGAACGCCGGGCAGGCGCTGCGGTTATTCTACGGCGAACAGATGAACCTGCAGGGCCTCGTCTCGGACGCGGCGGGCCATCCCATCACCGGCATCGCGCACTACGGACTGAAGTTCCGGTACGAAACCCGCGACGGGCTGACGCTACCCCCGCTTCCCGACACCGTCGAGGAGACGCCCTACGGGCCGCTGCGCCTCGTGGACGTCATCGACTGCGCCGCCGATCCGGCCAGCGGCCCCCATCCCTACAAGGAGGGCGGCATCCGCGCGAGCTGGGTGGGGCGAAAGGCCTACGCATCGTGGATCAACGGCGTTACGGTACAGGAATTCAAGGGAAGAAAATACCGTGAAGCCAACAACAACGAGTGGTTCGGCTACCGCGTCGGCAGGGGCAAGCTCGCGCCCCACCGGGCCTACCTGCTGCGCGTGGAATACCCGGAAGACAAATCACGCTATTTCCCGGTGAACCTGGACACGGGCCGCAACTATTCCGGCAAGGGCTTCAAGACGGGGTTGACGATCGCCCCGGTCGGGAAGACCTACCCGCTTTCGGGCGGTTTCGAATGGTACGACCAGTTGATCGTGCTCGACGAGAAGGACTACGGCTACCGCGGCAGCCGGAGCGCTCCCAGCGAGAACGGCACCTGGGTTTTCTTCCACGACATCGGACGCTGCTACGCCGGCCAGTACGACGCCGGACCGGCCGCAACCCAGATCCGCCTCTACGAAATCGCCGACATCGCGAAGTTCTATCCCGCCATCGCCTATCCCGAGGGACAGCCCCGCCGGGTCATGATGATGGACTGGGAGCGTCAGCCCGAGGCCCCTCCTGCCGACGTGGCGCACTACTGCAGGTTCCTCGGTTTCAACGCCGTCGCGCCGTTGATTCTCAAATGGGGCAACGCCGCCTATTGGCCCACCAAGCTCGGGTACGAGCGGCACGATCCCGCCGTGATGTTCAAGGCCATGCCCGCCGGAAAGGAGCTTGACACCTGGAAGGCCTATCTCGACGCCGCCCGGGACGCCGATCTCGGCATTCTGCCGCGCCTGGAATATGGCGGAAGCACCCGGTTGCCGAAAGAAGCCTACGCCAAGAAACCCGACGGCGGCAACGCGCCGGTCGGACGCTACGCCTCCTGGGGGCCGAATCTGCTCCACCCCGCCACCTGGGAGGAGTTCGCCGCCCTGCTGGACGAAACCGTGGGCGGCTACTACCGGGACTACCCCCAGCTCATGGGCGTGCTCTGGCGCATGCGCAGCGAACGCGTCTGCATGAGCAAGGGCCCAAACGACATCGCGAGGTATAAGCAAGAGACAGGTGCCCTGGATCTCGATGGCTATGAAGACTGGTGGCACGGCAAACGCCGCGACTTCCATATGATGATCCGCGACAAGCTTCGTTCCTACCGCCCCGACATGAAGCTCTACTACTACAATTGGGATCCGGACGGATGGAGCCTCGGCGGCTACAACATGACCCCGCCGGACTGGTCCGACTTCTACAACGTCCACAAGGCACGCGCTTATCATGAACGGGTTCTGCAGGCGGCCCTCCGACGCAAGCCAGGGGATTACCTCAATATGTTCAAAGCGAAAACCGGACACAACCGGGCGATGATGGAACTTTATCGTGATGTGGACGGCATCGCCTTCTTCGCCCCGATACATGGTCGGCATCTGTCCGACAATCAATCCTATGTCGAATATTTCCGCACGGGGGATGGTCTGGCCATGTGCAACATGTTCAACTATGAGGAAAAGGGCCGGCAAAATGTCCAGGGAGACATCTACGAAACCAGCGAGATGACGCCCGGGGGGCCGCGTTTCGCCATGGCCGACGAAGTGTACGCCTGCTTCCACGGCGACCCGAACGTGATCACCTGCACCACCTACACCTACGGACGCGGGTTTGTGGCCGAGCACCGCCGCTTCGCCCAGGCCTTCCTGGCGCTGCCGGCGACGCCCGGCACACTCGTCCCTCACCCCAACTCGGACGTGCGCGTCCGCACATATCCCGCCGGGGACGGGCGCGTCTACGTCGGCGTGGTCCACCGCGGCTTCCAACCCGCGACGATCACCGTGACCGTTCCCGGCGTCCGGAAGGAGGCGGTCGTGAAGGATCTGGTCACCGGCAAGACCGTGGCCTCCGACTTCGCCGGCGGCTCCCTCTCCTTCACCGTCCAATCCGACGCGATGCAGCTCAACAGCTTCGTCGTGACGCCGCGACGCTGAACCTCCCTCGTCGTCTCGAGAGACATCCTGCTGCGGCAGCCGCGCGGGCGGGCGGGCGGCAACTAAGTTGGAGCCAGCCCCCCAAGCGCATGGCGCAAAATCCGCAATTCTCAATATGACAGGGAAGCGCCTTACGGCGCCACTACAAACGCGCAAAATCCCCGCGAAAGCGTTTTTAGTGTGCCCGCAAGGGTATGATTCATTGAGGAAGCCCACCATATTCAGACTTCCATGTTCTTCAGCCACGATCATCCGACTCGCCTAATAACACCAAAACTTTCCGCAATGGCGATGTGCAAGTCTGACTTCTGGATTCTGAATTCCGGGGGCGATGCAACGAAGTGAAATCGCACCCATCGAGAATCGAGAATTGCTGGCGCAAAATCCGCTTTACTTCGCGGGGGCCATTTGGTTCAATAGTGGCATCTTATACGGCCAGACTTCCCCTCGGAAGACCCTGCATCTGGAAACAAAGGCTTTCATGAGCGTCAAATACCGCAGAATCCTCCTCAAGCTCAGCGGCGAAGTGCTGTTGAACCGGGAGACTTCCCAGTGCATCGATCCCGAAGTGGTGGCGCGGATGTCCGCGAAGATCAAGGCCGTCCGGGACATGGACGTGGAGGTCGCGGTGGTGCTCGGCGGCGGCAACATCTTCCGGGGCGCGCTGGGCGAGAAGCTGGGGGTGGGGCGCTCCGCCGGCGACTACATGGGGATGCTGGCGACGGTCATAAACGCCATCGCCCTGCAAAACGCCCTCGAGAAGCTCGGCATCCCCACACGCGTCCAGACGGCCATCGAGATGCACGAGGTCGCCGAGCCCTTCATCCACCGCAAGGCCATGCGCCATCTCGAAAAGGGTCGCGTCGTGATCTTCGCCGCCGGCACCGGCAACCCCTATTTCAGCACCGACACCGCCGCCGCGCTCCGCGCCAGCGAAATCGGCGCGAACGTCCTCATCAAGGCGACCAAGGTGGACGGCATCAACACCGAGGACCCCCACAAGAATCCCAACGCGAAGAAATTCGGCAAGCTCACCTTCCGCGAAGCCCTCGCCACCTCCATCCGCGTGATGGACTCCGCGGCCTTCGCCCTCTGCATGGAGAACGACATCCCCATCATGGTGCTCGACTTCTTCGAGGACGAAAGCCTCGAACGCGCCATCCGCGGCGAGGACGTCGGCACCCTGGTCACGAACTGACGCCGCGCACGCGGCGCCCCCCAACAACTCTCATCCAAGGGAACACATTATGACACCTCTCGAAACCCTGCTCAAGGACACCCAGGACAAGATGGACAACACCGTCAAGGTCCTCCAAAGCCAGCTCTCCGGCATCCGCACCGGCAAGGCCTCCCCCGCCCTCGTCGAAAACATCAGCGTGACGTACTACGGCGCCCCCACCCGCCTGCGCGACCTCGCCAACATCTCGACGCCCGAGGCGCGCCTCATCGTCATCACGCCCTACGATCCCTCCGTCCTCGGCGAGATCGAGCGCGCCATCCTCGGCGCCAACATCGGCGTGACGCCCGTCAACGACGGCCGCGTCGTGCGCGTCCCCGTCCCCGAACTGAGCGAGGAGCGCCGCAAGGAGATGACCAAGGTCGCCAGCCGCATGGCCGAAGAGGCCCGCGTCTCCGCCCGCAACGTCCGCCGCGACGCGAACGAAGCCTGCAAGGGTCTCCAGAAAAACGCCAGCGTCTCCGAAGACGACGCCAAGCTCACGCTGGACAAGATCCAGAAGATCACGGACAAGACGATCGCGAAGGTCGACGCCGACTTCAAGGCCAAGGAGGCCGAGGTCATGGCCGTCTGATCGACTCGGGCCCTTTCAAACCACTCATCGCAGCAAACGGAGCACACCATGGCCGACGACACCAACACCAACATCCCGCGTCCGATTGGCATCAAGCCCATCACGATCAAGCCGATGACGCCGCCGCCATCCACGGGCGAGGCCCCCGTGCCTGCGGCCCCGGCTCCCGCGGCCCCCGCGCCGGCCGCCGCCTCAGCCATCAAGCCCATCGCGATCGATCCGTCCGCCGGCCGCAAGCCCCTCGGTCCCGTCACCACCACGGCCACGATTCGCCTCAAGCCCGTCATGCCGACCCAGATGAGCGCGCCGGTCGGCGTCCGCCCCGATGCGCCGACCGCCCCGATGAAGCCGGTTCGTCCCCAGACGATCCAGCCGCCCACGATCAAGCCCTCGACACAGCCCACGCCCGAGGCGGCCGCCAAGGCCAAGACCGCGCGCATCCTGCTCGACGCCGCGCTCAACGAGATCCCCAGCGGCGGCTCCATCCCCGCGGCCCCGGTTGGCAAGATCACCTCAAAGATCACCTCCAACCTCACCGCCGACGTGGCCAAGGCCGCCAAGAGTCAGACCTCGCGGGTCTCCCTGCCCCAGCAGGCCGCCGTCGAATCCGGTCAGCCCCGCACGTTGCGTCTCAAGGTTCCGACTCCAGGTGAAACGGCCCCCGCCGAATCCGGCGAATCGCTGGCCGAGGCGCCGACCATCAAGAAGAAGAAGTCCCTGGTCCTCAAGAAGGACAAGATGGACGCCGCGCTCGCCGGCGCCTCGGTGCCGACGATCACGGCCGGTTCCGAATCCGGGGAATCCGGCAACGTCTCCGCCTTCTCGGCCTTCCAGGGCCCGCCGCCCAAGAAGATGAATCCGGTCTTCCCGATCCTGGCCATCGCCTCGGCCTTCGTCATCGCCGCGCTGGTCGTTCTCTACATGTCCCAGGCCTGCGGTCCCGACCGCTCGCTGACGGGATTCGTGTCCTTCCCCGGCCTGCCTGCCCCGAGCTGGCCCGGCAAGGTTCTCACGTTCTAGCTC
>JAAZAI010000532.1 GCA_012514445.1 Lentisphaerota bacterium | reverse complement strand
GAAGGCGTTCGACACGCAGGCCTCGTAGCCGGGTTCGGCCTGGATCGCGACCCACTTGCGCGCGGCGAGGTCCGCGGCCATCATCCCCTCGCACGACGTCGCGCGAAGCTCCGAATACTGCGAACCGTCGTTGACGTAGTACGTCGCGTCATCGTCGTCCACCGCCACGAGGATCGCGTCGAAGAGATCGCATCCCTCGACTACGTCGTCCGCGTCCGACGCTGCCCGACCGCTGTCGATGAACACGAAACGCGAAGGAACGCCCGCGGCCGCGAGCATGGCCCGCGTCAGGATCGCCACGTCGGCCGAGTGTCCGTAGCCGGATTCGAACGTCGCGTCGGCGGGCGAGAGCAAGTCGAGCGGCAGGTCGCTGTAGGCCGGTCCCGCGACGCGGATCTGGGTCGCGATGAAATCGCGGATCGCGCGGACCTTCTCGGCGACGGACGCCTTTCCGGCGACCAGCGCCCGGGCTTTCGCGGACGCCAGCGGCGCGTTCGTCGCGCAGGCGGCCATCGTCGCCTCGATCGTCGCGCCATAGTCCCATGCCGTGATCTCGGGAACGAGCCGCACCTTCTGCTCGAAGAGATAGCGCCCGGGGGGCAGATTTTGCTCGCGGACGATGCCGGGCAGATTCGTATGCACGACGGTCAGTGGCGCGGCAGCGGCGTTTGCGGATGGGCGCGCGAAATCGGCCCCGCCCTTGACGATCAGCGATTGCTCCGCGATGTCGTCGAAACCGCCGAAGCGCTTGACGAACGTGCGGAAGGACGCGCCGCGCCACGTGCGCTTGACGGTGTAGTCGATCTCGCTGCCGACTTCGAGGCCGGGGAAGTTGACGACGAGCGTCTTGCCGGCGGGGTAGCGCGGCGCCGAGGCGACCCACGGCTGGTCCATGACGTTCTTCTCGAGATCGGTGACTGCATGCACGGCGCCGTGGGGCCCCGTGACGGTCGCGGCAAGCAGCTCGACGTGGTTCATCGCGGGATTGTAACCGAACTTCACGTCGCCGGCTCGAATTTTGCCCGCGTAGGTGAGGATGCGCTTGCGCGTGCGCACCGTCTCCGACCAGGCTTCCGGCGTTTCGCCAGGCTCGAGCGTCGTCTCCTCGGCGAGCACGAGGACGTCGCCCGGCTTCTCGGGCGGCAGGAGTTCGTCCGTCGAACCTGCGCACTCCGCGCGGGGCGCTCCGGCGAAGACCGGCTCGGCCAGCCGCGCCGTCTCGATGCGCTGCAGCGCGCCGCGCAGACCCTGGTACGCCGCTGGCGGATAGAGGCTCTTGAGCATGGCGAAGCGGGAGGAGACGACGAAGGCGCCGTTGGTGAGGGCCATTCGCCGGGCGTAAGTCACGCCGTCCGCCTCGACCGTCGTGTCGAAAGGCGCGGCGAACGCCGAATCGCCGAAGTCCGAGGCGATTTCGACCGTCTCCTCCACCGCGCAGGGGATTTCCGTCTGAAGCGGGAAGCGCCGTTCCTCGAGCCCGGTCTTGCCGACGGTGTAGTTCACGTAGCCGAACGCCTCGGCGAACTGCGGGAAGGCGGCAAGGACGCCGGCCTCGCCGGAGGCCCAGGGGCGATCCTGGACATACCCGAATTCGAAGGACAGCGGCGTGGCGGTGTCCTGCAGGTCGTCCGGCAGGATGCGCAGGCTCTCGAGCCGGGCGCCCGGCACCTGGGCCTGGAGCCGGCCCTCGACGAACAGCCGCCGGTCGCGCGGGCCCAGCCGGGCGAGGCCGCCGCGGTACATCGTGTCGTTGATGCCCGCGAGGCGCACGGTCGTCGTCGCGCGCAGCACGCCGTCGCGGAGCGTGCCGGCGGTGTCGATGCGGGCGAGGTTCTCCTCGGCGGGGAGGGCCGGGGATTCGAGCAGCGCCTCGCCTTCGGGCGTGGCGACGAGGAAGCTCTTTTCGCAGAGGTATTCGGGGAGCAGGCGCGCGGAGTTCTCGTTCGTGGGATCCATGAGGATGTAGCGGTCGGCTCCGACGGCGCCGGGCTTTTCGCTCGCGGCGGCGACGATGGCGTGGTTGAAGAAGATCTGCGCCACGTCGGGGTCGCGCCGTTCGCCGACGTGGATGAGCACGGGATACGCCTCGACGCCCGCCATGCGGAGCATCGCGGCGAGCAGGGCGGCCTTGTCGCGGCAGACCCCGTATTTGTTCTGGAACGTCAGCTTGACGTCGTGCGGCTCGTAGCCCGGCGCCTCCTCCTCGGGCGTCACGCCCATGTAGCGGATCTTCTGCGAGACGTAGGTGAAGACCCGCCAGATCCGCTCGTCGCGCGAGGCGGCGCCGGCGACGAGCGCGTCCACCGTCTCCTGCATCTCGGGGACGGTCGCGGCCATGCGCGGTTCGCTGAGCTTCCAGTACCAGCGGGAGAGGTCCTGCCACGTCGGGATGGTGGAGACGAGGAGCCGTTGCGCGCACGTGTGCATCGGCGGCATGTCCGGCTCGGGGAACGCCTGCGGCACGTCCCTCACGCGCCAGCGGTGGAGCGTGCCGCCGTCCGGCTGCGGCAGCGCCTCGTAGGCGACGCCGGCGCCGATCTCGTCGCGCACGCGGATCGTCTGGAGCGGGCGTGCGGCGGGCGCGGCGATTTCATGGATCATCTCGACGACGGGCATCGTGTGCTCGAAGACGGCGTAGTCGCCGAAGGCGTCCGGCACGCGCGCCTTCGTCGTGGAGCGCGCGACGACGAAGTGGAGGACGTCGCCCACTTCGAGCCCAGGCAGCGCGAGGGTGAGGACCTTGCTGTTGGGGTCGAAGATGTTGGCGTCCATCTGGCCGGGGTCGATCATGAGGCGGCTGTTGCGCGCGACGTCGACGGCGACGGCCGTGCCGTCGGGCTTGACGATCTCGGCCAGGCAGACGGCGACGGAACCGTAGGCGGCGGCCATCCAGAACGAGGCGGTGCGCGATTCACGACGTCCTTTCTCGGTGAGGATCTTCTCGTACCACTCGTTGGTGCTCGCGCCGGTGCCGTCGGGGCGGTAGCTTTCGAACGTGTGGTCCCATGCGAGGACGGCGTCGGCGTCGGGATACGCCTCCGCGGAAATGGCAGAGGCGCGGGCGAGCAGCTCGGCGTGCGACGGACGAGCGGCGGGGCAGCGTATGGACCCCGTCATCAGCAGGACGGCGGCGATAAGAACGATCTGGCGCTTCATGGATGGGATGTCTCCGGTTTTGCGCCATTATACCCTGAGGCGATGGACGAGGCAATGACGGGTATTCGACCATGGATGTGTGTCGCGTGAATGGAAAAGACGCTTGACGCAAAGGATGCAGAGGAATATGTGTTTCCCGGAGGCTTGTACCATCCCCTTTTTTCGGCGGAGGGTTTTTGACTGGTGGTGACGATCGGCGATCTTCGTGTTTTCAGCGCGGACAAAGGATTCATCATGAAACGATACAGTCACGGAAGAACGAACGGACGCGAGGCGTTCACGCTGGCGGAGGTCTTGGTGGCCTCGGCGATCTTCGTCTCGGTGATGTCGGTGACGCTCTCCGTCTT